>JANOXT010000180.1:0-5704 GCA_031418555.1 Lysobacterales bacterium
AACAACCTGCTCAAGCGTAGGATCACCGTTTTTGAGACGTCCGCCGTCGCGCTCAACGTGGGTATCGACGACGAGTTCCATACCCAGCGCTCGCTGACCGACTTCGCCTATCGCGAGCGTCAGATGCAGCTCTACCGCAAGTCCCTGACCCAAGGAAAAGACGGGACACGGCAGGAATCAGCCAAGCCATGACGATGTCCGGAGACGGCGAAATCTACGACTGCATCGTGGTCGGCTCCGGCACCGCCGGAGCCGTGATCGCGCGCGAACTCAGTGGCCGCGGGCAAAAGGTTCTGATCCTTGAGCGGGGGCAATATCTGCCGCTCAAGGAGTCGGTCATGACGTTCGGCTCGATATTCAGAGAAGTCCCTGTCGCCGACAAGCTCAAGGGCGCCGTGGTGCACGCCGCAGGCGGCTCGAGCGCGATGTATCTGGCGGTCATGGACGAACCGCCGATCGATGCCTATCGCGCGCTCGGGATCGATCTGCAGCCCGCCTATGATGCGATCCGTCTACAGGTTCCGCTCGCCGAGATGCCCGACGCGCTCATGAGCCCGCAGTCGCACAGGATGCGGGAAGCAGCCCTCGCGCTCGGTTACGACTGGAAGAAGAAGCTGATGCTGATCGACCAGTCGAAGTGCAGCGGCGCCTACTCGTACGACGCCAAGTGGAAGGCGCTGACCTTCGTCGACGACGCCGTGCGCCAGGGCGCGGTGCTCAAGTGCCGGGCCCTGGCGGAACGGGTGCTGATCGAGGGCGGGCGCGCGGTCGGCGTTGAATGCCGAATCAGGGAAGGCGCGTTCCGCAGCCGTACCGTCCGGTTCCGGGCGGAGCAGGTCGTTGTCTGTGCGGGCTCGCTGGCGACGCCGCGGCTGCTGCGTGCCAGTGGGCTGCAGCACGTCGCTGCCGGCGGCTATTACATCGATCCCAGCTTTACGCTGTTCGCGCGTGTCCCGGGCCTTCGCGGCGTCGACAGTTTCTGTGGCACCATGGAAACGACGCTCGAAGAAGGCATCGTCCTGAAGGACGCGAACGTCCATAAGCTTCCGTTCCTCATGTTCATGCCGCAGTACATGCAACTTTCCCGGATGTTCGCGTATCCCGAGCACCTCGGAATCACGGTCATGGCCCACGACGAAGTCGGCGGCGGGCTATCCGACGATGGTCGTTACCACAAGACGCTCGATGCTGCGGTTTTCGACAAGCTCGCGCGCGGCGAGCGGGCGGCGCGCGCGATTCTAGAACGCGCCGGTGCCGGTGACGTATTCAAGGCGCCGATGTTTATTGGCGGCGCCCTCGGCACGCTGCGCGTAGGCAGCGATGTCGACGCGAGACTCGAAACCAGCGTGCGCGGTCTCTACGTCTGCGACGGCTCGCTCATCCCGGAGAACGGACGGGTCGCGCCGACACTCACGCTGCTTTGCCTGGCGAAGTATCTCGCCGATATCTTGACGCAAACCCGCAACGCACCCGCCGAAGCGGAGAGCGTGTCGGCCTGACTGCCGCCGCTCCCGCGAGCGACGCTCGTGTTCGATCACCCAACCCATCGCAACGACAGGAAGACAACATGACAGAAGTATCGAATACCGCGGCCATGGAGAAGGCCGCAGCCCCCAGGAAGATCAAGGATCCGCTCTGGAAGAGGCTCTATTTCGCGTTCAGCTTGCTTGTGATGGCGGCGCTCGTCGCGCATTTCACGTGGGTGGCGTCCGGTTCGGCTGAATGGAAGCTCGCCAAGGACGAGGATGGCATCAAGGTCTACACGTTGAAGGCCCCGGGCGACGAGATGCTGAAGCTGCGGACGGTGATGGAGGGCGACTACACGCTGACCCAGCTGGTCTCGCAGCATATCGGCGTCGGCGACACTCTGCAGGTGTGCATGGAATGGATTCCAGGATGCAAGGATTTCAAGCGCATCATGCCGTTTGACTCGGCGCGAGGTTACGACAGGGATATGTGGCGCGTGGAAGTTCCCGGGCCGTTCGCCGATCGAGAGCTGCTGATCTCGACAATATTCCATCAGGACAAGCAGACCAAGGCGGTCACGCTCGATGTGGTGAGCATGCCCAACAGCTTGCCGCATACGCCCGGAGTGGTACGGTTAGAACGGATGCACAACCAATGGACTTACACGCCGAAGGCCAACGGTAAGGTGGAAGTGGCACTGATCCAAGACGTTGGTTTCGCAGAAGTCGGCTTTGTGCCGTACCTGCTTCTGAACATGAACCTGGTCGGGGACAGCCACAAGTTCTTCGCGACCACTTTGCGGAGGACCTTGAAGGAAGACAGATTCGTCAACGCCAAGGTAAATTTGGTTGATCTTGAGGACATCCGCTGACCGGATTCAAGCAGATACCTCGACAGGATCTTGCCGATCGTTCCTCCGACCTGTTGAGTGCATGCCCACGCCAGGCCGATCCGGCCTGGCGCGTGGGTTTCATGATGCGGTCCTGTGCGGGGAGATTCAACGGGTGTGAAACGAGAACCGGCAGGTGTGCGGTGCGCGCAAGGCCTGGAAGCAGATGGATCGTGAGGCTGACGAGTGGCGCGCCGCACAGTGGTGCGGTTAATGCGTTGGCTGGGGATTCGTAGGGTCATTCGCGGCAAGGGCGCGAAGACCTCGGTTCTGAACTGGTTCAATCACAAACGATTGCTGGGACCGATCGGGAACATCACGCCAGCGCAGGCCGAAGCAGCCTGCTATCGGCAACGGGTCGCGCTGCCGATAGCGGCGTGACTCACACCGAATGGCCTCCTGGGTTTCCAGGGCGATTCAACATGATCGAGGACGTTTTCAACAGCGCACTGGTGGCGAACGGAGTGTTGGAGCAGGCACGCGTCTAGGCATCTAGGTTGCCGATTTTAGCCCAGTGGTACAACCACACGCATTGTCACAGTGGTCTGACGTCCATGGCGCCAGTGCAGTGCCACAGAGGTGAAAGCAATGCCTTTCTATTGCAATGGCTTTCGCTGTGCGAGCAAGCGTGATGCCGCAATCCGCAGCTATGGACACCCGGAACTGAACTCTGACGACGGGACGGCTCATCTCAATCCCGAACGAGCGCGGACGGAGAACGAAGCGAGCGGCATGATGGACTAGGGACGCGTAGGTATATTGAGCACTACCGGGGTTTGATCCGGTGCAAGGGGTAGGGGGCGTGGGACGATCCGGACCCGGCGACTACGTGAGTTGCCCGACGTCGACGAGGTCTCCGCCCCTTGCGACCCGTCGGGCACATGCCTACACGCTGATCGGGATCTCCGTCGCGCCACGCAGGTTCATGCGGCCGTTCCAACGTACCGGGCCGGACAATGCCAGTCCGGGGAATCTGGTCACAAGCCGGCTGATCGCCACCCGGCCTTCCAATCGCGCGAGCGCGGAGCCGAGGCAGTGATGCGGGCCGGCGCTGAACGAAACGTGCTGGCGAGCCTGTTCGCGGTCGAGCCGCAGCACGTCAGCGTCCGGGCCGAACACCCGCTCGTCCCGGTTGGCCGCGCCGAGACACGCGATCAACATCGCGCCGGCTGGGATCTCCTGACCGCCGATCGAATATGGGGCGAGCGTGATCCGGCGGGTCTGATGGATGGGGCTGTCGTAGCGCAGAAACTCCTCGACGGCGTTGCCGATGAGGTCAGGGTTCGACCGCAGCAGCGCATGCTGGTCGGGGTGGCGCAGCAGCGCGGTAACACCATTGCCGATCATGTTGACGGTCGTATGGTGGCCTGCAACATAGAGCAGCAGGACCTGGGATACCAGTTCGTCGTCGGTAAGCAGGTCGCCGTGCTGCTCTGCCTGGATGAGCGCAGTCAGCAGGTCGTCAGCCGGATTGTCCCGCTTCCAAGCGATAACATCACGCATCATGCTGTCTAGCTCGACCTCGGCCCGGACGATCGCCTTCATCACCTGTGGATCGCCAACCGGTTCCAGCGCGACGACCAGCGTTTCGGTCAACTCGAGCAGCCGCCTGTGATCGGTGTCCGGCATGCCGAGCATCGCCGAGATCACCGCGAACGGCAGCGGAAACGCGAGTGCGTCGATCAGGTTGGCCGAGCCGGCATCGGCGATGCGATCCAGCGCCTCGTCGACATGTCGGGTCACCATTGGCTCCAGCGCGGCGATCGAGCGCGGCGTGAACACCTTGCCAACCAACGACCGCAGCCGGGTGTGGTCCGGCGGGTCAGTGTTCATGATGGTTACCAGTTTGACGGGCGCGTCGGCGATCAGAGCCTCGTACTGATCGCGCATCGGGCCGGCGCCGAGGTTGAGCTCCGACACGGACAGTCGGGCGTCGCGCAGCATCGTGGAGACCTCTGCGTGCCGGGAGACGAACCAAAGCCCCATCGGGTGCCGCTGCACCGGCTGGATGTCGCGCATCTCCCGGTAATGGTCGTAAGGGTTCTCGTCAAACCCCGGCTGGAAAGGATTGAACACTCCCGGGGGCATCGGGGGTAGCGAGGGCATCCCGGTTTGCTGGCTCGTCTCGGCTTCCTGTGTCGTCTCGGTCATCGTCTGGTTCCTTCCGTTGTCGGTCATGGCCTGGCTTGGCTTGGCTACTTGCCACGAGCGTACTCGCGCGCGGGGCCGAGCTTATTCTATAGCCTGCGCATGTCAACTACGTGGCGGCGAAACCGCCCCGTCTTTTCCGGAGGCGCCAACTCTTGAGAGGATGGAGCAATGGCAAAGCAGACGAAGTGTTTGTGGAGGACGCTCCAAAACTGACCCACTTTGTAAGGTAATTTCCATCTAAAACCGCATCGGCCGCCGCTGCAGCGTGCCCTCCGACGAACACGTGCTCAACGTGCTGGCGCGGCTGCGCCATCCCATCCGCCACGACGCGCAGATCGATACAGTCTTGCCATCAGCGCCGCCTGCGGATACGCACCGCTACGACCGCATGCGCGAGGTGCACGATGTCGCATGACGTGATCGCGCGCCTACGCGACATGAAGCTCTACGGCATGGCCAGTCAATGGTCCGAACTGAGCGCCAGGGCCCGTCAACATCAGCTGCCGCCCGAACAGTGGTTCGGCGAACTGCTGCAGGCCGAAACCACCGAGCGTCAGGTCAGTGCTTTGGCCAATCAGATGAAAGTCGCCGGCTTCCCCGTCCACCGCGATCTGCGTGGCTTCGACTTCGGCTAAGAGCCTGTTTATGGTCTTTTTGCGAGTGCGTTGTTGCCCCACAGCGCGCTGGGCGCGACGTACACCGCAGCCGGGCTGGTGGCCCGGCGAGATCGCTGACCGCCGGCGCCCCCCCCTCGCGCAATAGTGATCGACGGGCTCAGTGCAATGCGTTCCATCGCCAACTGCGGATCTCGGGCAAATCCTGGCCGTGCGCTCGGATGTAGTGCTTGTGTTCGACCAGCTTGGCCGCGAGCTTGTTCTTCAATGCAGCGCCTGCAGCGCCGGTTTGCGGAAGACGGTCGATGGTGTCCATGACCAGGTGGAAGCGGTCCAGGTCGTTCAATACCGTCATGTCGAACGGCGTGGTGATGGTGCCTTCTTCTTTGTATCCCCGGACATGGATGTTGCCGTGGTTTGTGCGGCGATAAGTCAGCCGGTGAATTAACCACGGATAGGCGTGGTAAGCAAAAATTATCGGTTTGTCTTTGGTAAACAGCGCGTCGAAATCCGTATCGCTCAAGCCGTGCGGGTGCTCATTGGGCGGTTGCAATTTCATCAGGTCAACGACATTGACCACGCG
>JANOXT010000181.1:0-2357 GCA_031418555.1 Lysobacterales bacterium
GACATGCTCGCGCACCATTGCGTCATCGATGTCGCATTTCGATTGCAGCGCAGCCATCACTTCCGGCGTCGTCGGCGCAATGCCCAATGCGATCGCGAGATTGCGCAGCCAGCGCGCGTAGCCGCTGCGGCGGATCGGTGAGCCCTCGGTACGCTGCAGGAATTCCTCTTCGGTCCATGCGAACAGATCCACCAGCGTCGCTTTGTCCAGATTGTTCCGCGTGCGGAAATCCGGTTCGTCGGTGGTCTTCGCGAATTTATTCCAGGGACAGACCAGTTGGCAGTCGTCGCAGCCGAAAATCCGGTTGCCGATCAGCGGCCGCAGTTCCTTGTCGATGCTGCCTTCGTGTTCGATGGTGAGATACGCGATGCAGCGCCGCGCATCCAGTCGATACGGCGCGATGATCGCCTGGGTCGGACAGATGTCGATGCAGCGCGTGCAGGTGCCGCAGTGCGCGCTGGCCGGCGGGTCGATCGGCAGCGGCAGATCGACATAGAGTTCGCCGAGAAAAAACCACGAGCCGCCGTCCTTGTCGATCAGGCAGGTGTGCTTGCCGATCCAGCCGAGTCCGGCATTGCGCGCCAGCGCGCGCTCCAGCACCGGCGCGGAGTCCACGAACACGCGATAACCGAACGGACCGATCTCATCGGCAATGCGATCCGCGAGCTTCTGCAGCCGGTTGCGCATCAGCTTGTGGTAGTCGCGGCCCAGCGCGTAGCGCGCGACGTAGGCGCGTTCGCTGTCGGCCAGATTCGCCCAGGCTTCATCGGCATCGCGGCCGTAGTCCAGCCCCACCGACATCACCCGCAGCGTGCCGGGCACCAGCTCCGCAGGGCGGCTGCGCTTGTCGCCGTGCTGCGCCATCCAGACCATCGAGCCGTGCATCCCCTGCGCCAGCCAGTCCTGCAGATGCGCTTCGTCTTCGCCCAGTACGACATCGGCGATACCGCAGCGCTGGAACCCGAAATCGACCGCCAGCGCTTTGATCCGCGCGGCGAGGGCGCTGAGGTCGATCGAAGTGCGGACGTTGTCGGTGCTCGGGTTCACGCCGCGAGTATAGAATCCGCGCATGCCTATCGCGTCTCTTCATGATTTGCCGAAGCTGTACCGCAGCGATGCGCTGCGCGCCGCCGAACAGGTGGCGATGACGCGTTTTGGGCTGGATGAAGACGATCTGATGGCCCGCGCCGGTCTTGCGGCCTGGCGCCTGCTGCTGGACCGTTGGCCGCAGGCGCAGCGCATCGGCGTGATATGCGGCCCCGGCAACAACGGCGGCGATGGCTATGTGCTGGCCGAGCTTGCGCGCAGTTCGGGGCGGCATGTATGCGTGCTGCGTCTGCATGATCAGGTGAAGCCGGGCGCGTCGGCACGCGCCGCCGATGCGTATCTGCAGGCCGGTGGGCAGGTAATGACCTTCATCACCGGTCACGATCTGTTGCCATTCGATATCTGCGTCGATGCCCTGTTCGGCATCGGCCTGCATCGCGCGCTGGAGGGTTCTGCCGCTGCGATGGTGGAGGCGCTGAATCATCAAGCCTCGCCGGTATTGGCGCTTGATGTGCCCTCCGGTGTGGATGCCGACACCGGGTTCCACCACGGTCTTGCGGTACGCGCAGATGTCACCCTGAGTTTCATCGCCGGCAAGTCGGGGCTGTACACCGGCCGCGGTCGCGAAGCGGCGGGAGAGGTGGTGATCGACACCCTCGGGCTGGCCGATCACGTGTTCGATGATCTTGAACCGGCCGCGCGCGTCGCACGTCCGGATGCACTGCAGCGATGGTTGAAGCCGCGCCCACGCACTGCGCACAAAGGCGATTTCGGCAGCGTGCTGTGCATCGGCGGCGATCGCGGCTTCGGCGGTGCGGTCGTACTTTGCGCGGAAGCCGCGCACCGCACCGGTGCCGGCATGGTCAGCGCAGCGACGCGCCCCGAACATGTGCCGGTGATCCTGGCCCGCCGCCCCGAATGCATGGCGCGCGCCGTCGATTCCGTTGCGCAGCTCAAACCACTGCTCGACAAGGCCACTGTGATCGCGATCGGTCCGGGGCTGGGTGTGGATGGCTGGGGCGAAACGCTGCTCGATGCCGCATTGGCGCGCGGGCTGCCGATGGTGATCGATGCCGATGCCCTGAATCTGCTGTCGAAATCGTCAAAAACGCTGGCAATGGCGGTGCTGACGCCGCATCCGGGCGAGGCCTCGCGCCTGTTGAAGTCGTCCGTTGCGGTGATCGAACGCGATCGCATCGCATCGGCGCAGCGGTTGGCGGAGCGATTCGGCTGCGTGGTGGTATGGAAAGGTGCCGGCAGCATCATCGCCGCGCCGGGCGAAGTTCCGGTGATCATCGACGCCGGCAACC
>JANOXT010000182.1:0-3786 GCA_031418555.1 Lysobacterales bacterium
GGTGGAAACATCGACGACTACAGAGTCGTTTGCTGGACCGAGTTCCTGATCCAGAAGAAGCTGATTCGCGGCAGTGCCAATCGTCTCAGGGAAACGCTGAGCGACGATCTCAACGATTTTCCGAAGCTGCAGGCGCTCAGGCGTGATTTTCTCGTATGGCGGGTTAACCGCGATCAGTGGCAGGCACTGACTTCGGAATGAAGATGCGGGCGTAGCGTGATGGATATCAGCCGAGAAACCGCACGATGCTCGCCGCCGCATCGCGGCCTTCCTGCACGGCAGTGACGACGAGGTCCGCACCGCGGACGCCGTCGCCGCCGGCGAATACTTTCGCGTTCGCGGTCTGGTATGGATAGACCGGGTTCGCAGGATCGATGCGCAGCAGGTGATGCGGCGGCGGTGCGGGCACGATGTTCACGCGGCCATCGTCATGCAACGCAATGCCGTGTGCGCCGAGCCACGCAGGCGGGTCGGGCTGGAAGCCGAAGGCAATGATGACGATATCGGCATCGAGTTCGGTTTCGCTGCCTGCAATAGGCTCGGGTCGGCTGCGGCCACGCGCGTCGGGTGGGCCCAAGCGGGTTTCGACCACGCGCACCGCACGCACGCTGCCGTCGCCGTCGTCCAGCAATTCCAGTGGCGCGCGCTGGAACAGGAACTGCACGCCTTCCTCGCGCGCGTTGGCGACTTCGCGCGCGGAGCCGGGCATGCTGGCTTCATCGCGGCGATACACGCAGCTGACCTGCGCTGCGCCGAGGCGCACCGCGCTGCGCACGCAGTCCATGCCGGTGTCGCCGCCGCCGAGTACGACCACGCGTTTGCCGTGAAGGTCGGGCAGTTGCACCTGATCTTCCCAGCCCGCGATCGGTCGGCTTTGGTTATTTTTTGTGCCGACCACGATGCGGCCGTTCTGGACCAGGAATGGCAATGCCGGCAGCACATGCTTCAAATCCTGCCCGGGCAGTCCGCCATCGGTGTAGCGATAGCTGCCGAGGCCGAGAAATACCGCGTCGAACTCGCCCAGCAGCGTGTCCATCTCGACATCGCGGCCGATCTCCACGCCGAGACGGAATTCCACGCCCATGCCTTCCAGCACCGTGCGTCGTGTCGCGATCACCGATTTGTCGAGCTTGAAACTCGGGATGCCGAACTGCAGCAGGCCGCCGATCTGTTCGTAGCGATCAAACACCACCGCCTGCACGCCGGCGCGCGCGAGTTTATCCGCGCAGGCAAGTCCTGCAGGGCCCGCGCCGACGATGGCGACGCGCTTGCCGGTGGGTGTTGCGGTGGAGACATCGGGCTTCCAACCTTCTGAAAGCGCCTTATCGACGATGTATTTTTCCACCGCGCCAATCGTGACCGCACCAAAGCCGTCGTTGAGCGTGCACGCGCCTTCGCACAGCCGATCCTGCGGGCACACGCGTCCGCAGATTTCCGGCAGCGGATTGGTCTCATGGCACAGCGCCGCCGCTTCGTGCACGCGGCCTTCGCGGGCGAGTTCCAGCCACTGCGGAATGTAGTTGTGCAGCGGACAGCCCCAGCTGCAGTACGGGTTGCCGCAGTCGAGGCAGCGCGAGGCCTGCTTCTTCGCTTCGGCTTCTTCGAAACGGCCGTAGAGTTCGTGCCAGTCGCCCTGCTGGCGCAGCTCCAGCGCCACGCGCTGCGGCATCTGGCGCTGCGATTGCAGAAAGGCCTGCGGGGTTTTTTTGCTCATGCCATAACTCCCGCAACCGCTTCGGTAGAGCGGCCTTCAGGCCGCTGCTCGTGCTTGGATGGAGAGCAGCGGGCTGAAGCCCGCTCTACCACGCGCTCTACCGTGCGCTCTATCAATGCATTGCGCATCACGCAGCTCTCCGAAGTGTTTCGCCCAGGGTCTCGATGCTCACCGCCTTCGGTTTCACCAGCCAGAATTTGCCCAGGTGATCGCGGAAGTTGTCGATGATGCCCTGCCCATACGCACTACGGGTATGGCGCACGTGGGTTTCGATCAGGTCGAGCAGATGCGAGCGGTGATGTTCGAAACCTTCGCTGTTGATGCGCAGGATATCGATGAGTTCATGGTTGTAGCGGTCGACGAAATCGCGGTCGCGGTCGAGCACATAGGCCATGCCGCCCGTGAAGCCCGCGCCGAAGTTCAGGCCGGTGCGGCCCAGCACCGCGACCACGCCGCCGGTCATGTATTCGCAGCAGTGATCCCCTGCGCCTTCCACCACCGCCAGCGCGCCGGAATTGCGCACCGCAAAGCGTTCGCCGGCGCGGCCTGCGGCATACAGTTCGCCGCCAGTGGCGCCGTAAAGACAGGTATTGCCGAGGATCGGCGACTCGTGCGCGACGTAGCGCGCGTTGTGCGGCGGGCGGATCACGATGCGGCCGTCGGCCATCCCTTTGCCGACGTAATCGTTGGCCTCGCCTTCGAGTTCCAGCTGCAGACCGCCGGCGAGAAACGCGCCGAAACTTTGTCCGGCGCTGCCGTCGAAATGCAGCGCAATGGGACTGCCGTGCATGCCGTGATTGCCGTGCAGGCGCGCGATGCGTCCCGACAGGCGCGCGCCGATGCTGCGGTCGGTGTTGTGGATCGCATAGCGGAAACTGCCGCCGCGTTTGTGCGCGATGGCGTCGGTCAAATCATGTTCCAGCTGCGCAGCGAGCCCGGTCGGCGCCGGCTGTGCTGCGCGCACGCCGCAGTGCCCGCCCGCAGCGAGGCCGTCGTGTGCGAGCAGCGGCGACAGATCGAGCAGACGATGCACTGGCAGCGTGCCCTCGGTCTGATGCAAAAGATCAGTGCGACCGACGATCTCCTCGATCGAACGTGCGCCGAGTTGCGCCAGATACCCGCGCACTTCTTCGGCGAGACCGCGGAAGAAATTCTCGACGCGCTCGGGCAGACCGGTGAAGTGATGGGCGCGCAGCGTGTCGTCCTGGGTGGCGACGCCCGTAGCGCAGTTGTTGAGATGGCAGATGCGCAGATACTTGCAGCCCAGCGCGATCATCGGCGCAGTGCCGAAGCCGAAGGTTTCCGCGCCCAGCAGCGCAGCCTTGATCACATCCAGGCCGGTTTTCATGCCGCCGTCGGCCTGCACGATCACGCGGTCGCGCAGGCCGTTCGCAATCAAGGATTGTCGCGCTTCCGACAGGCCAAGCTCCCACGGCGTGCCGGCATAGCGGATCGATGAAATCGGGCTGGCGCCGGTGCCGCCGTCGTGGCCGGAAATGGTGATGAGATCGGCGCCGGCTTTTGCGACACCGGATGCAATCGTACCGACGCCCGCGTGCGCGACCAGCTTCACCGAAATCAGTGCGTCTGGATTGACCTGACGCAGATCGAAAATCAGCTGCGCGAGATCTTCGATCGAATAGATATCGTGATGCGGCGGCGGCGAAATCAGGCCGATGCCGGGCCGCGCATAGCGCAGGCGCGCGATGAGTTCGTTGACCTTGTGCCCCGGCAGCTGGCCGCCTTCGCCGGGCTTGGCGCCCTGCGCGACCTTGATCTGCAGCACCTCGGCGTTGACCAGATATTCGGGCGTCACGCCGAAACGGCCGGACGCGACCTGTTTGATCTTCGAGACTTTATCGGTGCCGTAGCGCAGCGGGTCTTCGCCGCCTTCGCCGGAATTGCTGCGCCCACCCAGCCGGTTCATCGCGATCGCCAAGGCTTCATGCGCTTCCGGCGACAGTGCGCCAAGACTCATCGCGGCGGTGTCGAAGCGTTTGAAGATGGCTTCGACCGGTTCCACTTCATCCAGCGGAATCGCTTTTGTTTTTGAAGTATCGAACCCAAGCAGA
>JANOXT010000183.1:0-17950 GCA_031418555.1 Lysobacterales bacterium
GCGAAGAAGTCAGCGTCGGCATCGGCCGCTTCGGCCCGTTCGCCAAGCGCGGCAGCGTGTACGCGTCGCTGAAGAAAGAAGACGACCCGTACACCATCGACCTGGCGCATGCGGTCTTTCTGATCGAGGAAAAAGAAGAGATCGCCCGCAACCGGATCATCAAATCCTTCCCCGACAGCGACATCGAAGTGCTGAACGGCCGCTATGGCCCGTATCTCAGCGACGGCAAACTCAACGGCAAGATTCCCAAAGACCGCGAGCCCGCGTCGCTGACGCTGGCCGAAGTGATCGCGCTGATGGAAACCACCGGCAAGCCGATGCGCAAGGGCTTTGGAAAGAAAGCGGCAGCGAAGAAAGTGACGGCCAAGCGCACGACCGCCAAAAAAATCGCTGCGTCCAAACCGAAAACCGACACGCCGGCGGCCGCCAAAAAAACCGCGGCAAAGAAAGTTGCGAAGAAGACCGCTAAAAAACCCGCCAAGAAGACCGCCGCCAAGGCGTCGACGAAACGGGTCCCGCTGTACGACCACCCCGAACCCGCCAAATCGCTGCTGACCACCAATGCCGCCGTCAATGTGGGCGTGAAGCGGGTGGTCAAGAAGCAGACCGATGACGCGCCGTTCTGAGCACGGCATCGTGAACGCGGACATGACCGGCACGCTGGGTCTTTCAACCGCCGTCGAACGCCTGCATGCCGGCGCGGTGATCGCCTATCCGACCGAAGGCGTGTGGGGGCTGGGCTGCGATCCATTCGATGAGGCGGCGGTGCATCGCCTGCTTGCGATCAAACAGCGTCCGGTCGACAAGGGCATGATCCTGATCACAGGCGATCTGGCGCAGCTCGACGGACTCGTCGACTGGGCACAGCTGCCGGCCGTGCGCGCGACGGCCGTGCGCGCAACGTGGCCCGGCGCGCAGACCTGGGTGATGCCGGCGCTGCCGAAGGTGCCGGGCTGGATTACCGGCAGCCACGACAGCGTTGCGGTCAGGGTTAGCGCGCATGCGCCCGTCATCGCGCTGTGTGCGGCGTTTGGCGGTCCGCTGGTGTCGACCAGCGCCAACGTTGCCGGCTTGCCCGCCGTGCGCGCACGCGACGCGCTGGACCCGCTGCTGCTGGCGCGCCTCGACGGTGTGCTTGATGGCGAAACCGGCGGGCTGGACCGGCCGACCCCGATTCAGGACGCGCGCAGCGGCGAGCTGCTGCGTTTCTGACCGTCGGCCGAACACCTCCCCGCGCAGCTGTTTGCGTTCGCGATGGGCTGAATGCCTGCGAACATCGGGCGCCGCAGCGCTTCCCCCAGGCGCTGGCGCGACGCAAGATGCGCGCATGCGCCCAACCCCGACCGCTTCGCTGCTTGTGCTCGCGCTGACCATGGCGATGCCTGGGGCGGCGCCCATGGCACAGACCGCCGATCCGGTCACGATCTACCGCTGCACCGACGCCAAGGGCAGGCTCAGCCTTCGCGACTCGCCCTGCAACAAAGGCGAGCGCCAGGAATCGCGCAGCATGCTGCGGCCCAAGGACGCGCCGCCACGGCCATTGCCGCCCCCGTCGGCGCCACCCAGCGTCGCAACGGCGCCGCCGCCGCAGATCATCATCGTCAACACTCCGCGCCCCCTCTACGAATGCGCTACCCCCGACAACACCCGCTATCTGAGCGACACGCCCGAAGGCCGCGCGCGCTGGGTGCCGCTGTGGCCGAATGGTTATCCCATCCCGTCGCAGACGGTCTATGCGCCGGGCCGGCTCAACGTCCGCGTCGACAATGGCCATGTCAGCGGCGGTTACGACAGCGGCGGTTACGACAGCGGCGGCAGCCGGATACGGTTGCCGACCTATGCCGAACTGGGCGGCGGTACATGGGTGCGCGATCCCTGCCATGCGCTGCCGCAGGCCGAAGTCTGCGAACGCCTGCACGATCAGCGCGACACCCTGCGCCGCCGTTACACCATTGCCCAGCCGTCCGAACGCGCCGTGCTAGGCCGCGAGGAACGCAGCATCGACGACCGCCTCCAACAGGATTGCCGCTGATGCCCATCCAAAGATTCGCCGTTGTCGGCGCGCCGACTGCAATGACCAGCGCAATGACGAGCGCAATGACGATCGCACTGGCGCTCTGCGCGCCCGCGCGCGTCCACGCCCAGAACAACATCACCATCTACCGCTGCGTCGACGCCAGCGGCGCGGTCGCGCTGCAGAACGATATCCCGTGCCCCAAAGGCAGCCAGCAGACGGTGCGCCGGGTCGGCGTGCTGCCCACCTTGCCTGCGCCGCGCGCAGCGCCGGTCAAGGCCCCTGCCGCCGTTCCCGCGCCGCCGACCGCGCCCCTTGTGGCGGCCCCTGCACCGGCCGTGCGCGTGGCGCCACCGGCGCTGTACCAGTGCAGCACCTGGGATCAGCGCGACTATCTGGGCGACACCGCCGAACCGCCCGCCACGTGCGCGCCGGTGCAGTCGGTGGGCATCGACGGCAGCGCCGAACTCGGCGCCGGCACCACCTGCGAAATGCGCCAGGACGCCTGCGTCGTAGTGCCCGCCGAACAGCTGTGCGCATCCTGGAAAAAGCGCGTGGACGAAGCCGAATTCCGCTGGAAATTCGGCGGCGGTCGCAACGACGACCGCAAGGCGGAATTCGACCGGCTGTCGACAACCTACCGTCAGAGCACCTGCCTCGGCGGCTGAACATCGTTCAACCGACTGGCCGCAGGAATGGCTGCAGCGTCAGCTCCAGCCAGTCCATGAATACGCGCACCCGGCGCGACAGATTCCGTCGCTGCGGGTACAGCAGCGTGACCGGCATCGGCTCGGCGCGAGCGTGCGGCATCACCTCGACCAGGGCCCCGCTGGCGAGCAGGCTCCGCAGCCCGCTGGCGGGCGCCTGGATCAGGCCCAGTCCTGCGATACAGGCCGCCTGATAGGCCTCGGCATTGTTGACCACCAGCCCGCCGGCCATCGGCAGCGTGCGATAGCGGCCGTCCTCGTCGCGGTATTCCCAACCCTCCTCGGGGCCGCCAAAGGTCTGGGCATAGTGGATCAGCGTATGGCCGGCCAGATCCTCCAGCGTCTGTGGCGTGCCGCGCGCCTGCAGATACGCCGGGCTGGCGCAGCTGAGGGTTTCCAGCGCGCCCAGCGGTCGTGCGATCAGGCTGCTGTCGGCCACCGTGCCCACGCGGATCACGCAGTCGAAGCCTTCGCGCACCAGATCGACCCGCCGATCCGTGCTGCTCAACTCCAACCGCAGCTGCGGATGCGCGGCCATGAACGCGGGCAGCGCCGGGATCACGATGTAGCGGGCCACGCCGCCGGGCATGTCCACGCGCAGCCTTCCGCTGAGCGACTGTTCGCTGCGCTGGAACATGGTTTGCACTTCATCCAGATCGGCCAGCAGATCCCGGCAACGTTCGTAGAACTGCTGGCCGTCGGCGGTCAGCCGCACCCGCCGGGTGGTCCGGTGCAGCAGCTGCGTGGCGAGTTCGGCCTCCAGCTTCTGCAGCGCGGTCGAGACGCTGGACTTCGGCAGCCCCAGGCTGTCTGCCGCCTGGCTGAAGCTGGCCAGTTCGGCCACGCGCATGAATATCCGCATCGCATCGATCGAGTGCATGGTGGTATGGCGTCGATTGTTCGTAAATTACGAACAGATCAATCGTATCTGCGATCTTTATCGGCATCAATGCGATCAATAAAGTGCCGTATCCGCCAATCCGGCGATCAATCGAGAATCCGATATGTCTACCCACCCCGCGTCTCCCCCCATCGTGCTGATCACCGGCGGCAGCCGCGGCCTTGGCCGCAGCATGGCGCTCCAGCTTGCCCGACAGGGCAGCGATATCGTGCTGACCTATCGCAGCGAAGCCGGCGAAGCGCAGGCGGTGGTCGCCGCGATCGAGACCTGCGGTCGTCGCGCCGTCGCGCTGCCGCTGGATGTCGGCGACACCAGCACTTTCCCGGCGTTCGTCGAAGCTGCAGGCGCCGCGCTGGCCGGCTGGGGCCAAGACCGCCTCGACGCTCTGGTCAACAATGCCGGTATGGGCGTCCACGCCGCCTTCGCCGACACCACCGAGGCGCAGTTCGACGCACTGGTAAACGTGCATCTCAAGGGCCCGTTCTTCCTCACCGCCGCGCTGCTGCCGTTGATCGCCGAAGGTGGCCGCATCCTCAACGTCTCCAGCGGCCTGACCCGCTTCAGTGTTCCGGGCTATGCCGCATATGCGGCGATGAAGGGCGCGATAGAAGTGCTCAGCCGCTATCAGGCGAAAGAGCTGGGCGCGCGCGGCATCAGCGTCAATACGCTTGCCCCCGGCGCCATCGCGACCGATTTCGGCGGCGGCGCGGTGCGCGACAACCCCCAGCTCAATACGTATCTGGCCAGTCAGACCGCGCTGGGGCGGGTCGGCGAAGCGGACGACATCGGCGGCGTGGTCGCATCGCTGCTGTCGCCGGCCAGCCGCTGGATCAACGGTCAGCGGATCGAAGCATCGGGCGGGATGTTTCTCTGATCCAGCAGAAGCACCATTGGCGTCGCCGCGTGATCAGTCTTTCGTAAGGGCAGCGCGCAATGCTGCCGAAGCCTGCTTGCGCAGCGCGGCGCGCGGATCGGCGGCGATCGCGCCCGCTCGTTTGGCCGCTGCTTTCTTGACGCGGCCGGTGGATGTTAGGCCGGCACCTCCTGCAGTTAGAAACGCCTGCCGCACGGTCTCATCGGTGGCAACGTAAAACGCGATCTCGTCGATCAGGCTTGGCGGCGGTAACGCTGCGCCCGACGAACGCGTGCTGCGCCTTGCGCCCGCGCCGTAGAGTTTCATCGCCGCCGCCGCCAACTGTTTCGGCGACAGCTCGGGCAGATACGGCTGCAGCCGCGCCCAGTCCGATGCAGCCGATGTGCGCGTCGGCGCACGCTGTGCGCTGCGCACCGCTGCCCCGCCGAAAGCAGGGAGTTCTGCGCCGAGCAGGCCGACGGCATCAAGCATGCCCGGGCCGTAGCGATGGGTGTTCCAACCGGGCACCTGCCGGCAGTGCGCCTTCATCAGATCCGTGAACACCGAGGACAGCCGGCCGCCGTAGCGCGTGCGCAGCGCTGCAACGCCACGATGCTGCAGCCACAGCGCGCAGACGCCCGCGGCGGTGGCGGTGGCGTAGGACGTGCCGGAGCTGCGCTGCGTGTCGAACAGCACCGCGCCGTTTTTCTTGAACGCATGCGCGCGCCACACCGATTCGCCCGGCGCGGTGATATCCACCGCCGCGCCCGATGCCGAGCCGCCCCATGGCCGGGTATCGGCGTTGCTGGCGGCGACCGCGATCACGTTTTCCAGCAGCGCCGGAAAGATCACCATCTGCGTATGGTTGCCGGCGGCGGCGAACAGGATCATGCCTTCGGCGACCAGCTGGTCCGCCGCGCGCGACAGCGAACGCCCGGCCCACGGCCCGCCCAGACTCATCGACACCACATGGCAGCCGCGGTCGCGCGCGCGATACAGCGCCTGCACCAGATTGCCGAAATTGAAATGGATCACCGACGTCGACACGCGCAGCGGCACCAGTTCAGCGCCGGGCGCGATGCCGGAGAGCTCGGGCGCGATGGCGCTGAAGATCACGCTGGCGGTGGCGGTGCCGTGGCCGGGATGCATGCCGATCATCGCATCGCGCGCGTCCGCATCGTCGTCGACGAAATCGTAGCCGTCGGCGACGCGCAGCCGCGGTCCCGAAATCTGCGGATGCGCGGTGTAGCCGGTATCGGGATGGCCCACGCGCACGCCGGCGCCGGTCACGCCGAACTGCGCGCGCGCGATATCCGCGCCCACCGCAATCGTCGACCAGTCGCGCGGCACGGAGCCGGGCAGATCGGTATCGCTATTGCCGCTGGAGCGCTTTGCGGTGCGCGAGGGTTCGGGTGGAAGGGTGTAACCCACCGCCGGTTCGCAGTCGGCCACCAGCGGATGCTGCAGCAGCGCATGGACGGCGTTCCACGTCTGCGCAATGGAGATCCGTTGGCCTTCTGGAAAGACGATCAGCACATCGCCGGCGCCTTTGCCCAAAGGCTGCGCGGCGGAGGCGGACGTGGTCAACGCCGCGAATGCCGGCACCTCGGCGCGCAGCCGCGCCAGAATCTGTCTGCGCGCCGCTGCCGGCAGCGCTTCGCCCAGATCCACGATGATGCCGTGCACCTCGTATGTCGTGGCCGGTGTGGTGCGACCCGATGCGGTGGCCATACGCCTGCTTCCTCTGCGTTGCCGGCATCAGGCCGGGGGATGCCACAGCATACCCCCGACCCTTCAGCGTCCAGAACGGGTCCGGTATCAGATCCGTTGCGTTCGGATCGCGATCCGTCAATCGTGTTTCCTGTCAGTGATGCCCGCTGCTGACCGCGCCGCCCTGCCCATCGGGCAACAGCACGCGCACGTTCTGCATCATTCCCTGATCCTCGTGATCGAGGATATGGCAATGCAGCACGTATTCGCCGATGTAGCGCTCGTAGCGCGTGCGCAGGAACAGCCGGTAGCCCTGTTTGACGAACAGCGTGTCTTTCCAGGTGTCCTTGAGGTTGGCGTACTGCGGGTCATCGGCTTCGCCGGTCACGCTCACGTCCACGCCCTGCGGATTGAGGATTTTCGCGACCTGGAATGGATTGACGTGGATATGAAACGGATGATTGACGAAATCCGAGCCCACCGTCCATTCCTCCACGTTGCCCAGAACCAGATCGCGCGCGGTGTGCGGGTCGTAGGGTTTGCCGTCGACCATGAACACCGGCGTGGGTTGACTGACATCGATATTGAAGGTCGCCTGCTGGCCGCTGTTGGGCGTCAGTTCGCGGTCGGTGATGGTGGCGTGCGGCACGAACGCATTCAAACGCAGTTGATCGGCCAACGCCTCCGATACGCTCTGCTTCATGTCGGCCGGCATCCAGCGCTGCGCGGCATCGCGCAGCTGCGCGGTGAGATACGCGCCGATATCGCCGCTCACGTTCTGACCCGACGCGACCCGCACCGTGCCCAGCAGCTGCCGGCTTTCGGCGAGCGCGCCCACGGTGGCGCTGGCCGGCGCGGCGGCATCGATCACGCAGTAATCGCCGGCCGCCGGAAACACCATCAGCGTATCGCTGCGATAGCCGGGCTGGAACACGTTCTGGTCTTTGCGGATCGCCTGCGCGTGGGTCAGTCCGTCGGCGGCGATTTCCCACTGCGGCAATACCGCGCCAACGCAGTTCTGCGCGATCCACGCGGCGTGGCTGCCGAGCTTGCGCAGCGTGGCCGGATTCGCCGATTGTCGCATCGGCACGAACTGCAGATTGATGGTGTTGCGCACGCCGGCATGGATGTTGCGCCAGCGTTCGATGCGGCCGGCGACCGCGCCGCTGAAGCGCGGCATGATCTCGCCGTTGATGCTGGTGTAACGGCCGGACTGGCCCCACGAACTCGGACCGAACTGGTCGTAGCCGGTATTGCCGCCCAGCACGCCCTCGATGGTGCCGACATCGCCCGGATCGCACACCCACGCGATCACGTTGCCGCTGGCGTCCTTCTTGACCTTGATCTGGCCGCTGGCGTCGCGACAGGCGTACTGCACCTGCTGGAACAGCACCAGCCGTTCCTTGAACGCATTGCCTGCCGTATCGCGCAGCAGCGTGTCGATATCGCCGTTGCGCGTCGGCGCGGGTGCGCGCGCGCCGCGCACGATCAGCGCGCCGGCCATGCCGCTGGACACCTGCAGCGCGGTCGATCCGTGCAGATGCGGGTGGTACCAGAACGTCCCGGCCGGATGGGTTGCCGGAATGTTGTATTCGTACTCGAAAGTCACGTTCGGGCGGATCGTGATCAGCACATTGTCGCTGTTGCCGGTGGGACTGACCCACAGCCCGTGCGAATGCAGATTGGTGGAATTGAAACAATGCGGCGTGTTGATGTTCGGCGGCTTGCAGTCCGGCTCGGGCGGCAGCTGGTTGTTGAGCTTGACGCGTACGGTTTCGCCGGGCCGGATCGCAATGGTCGGCCCCACGAACGGCGTGAACGGATTGGGTGCCGCGCCTTCGGCGACGTACGTGCGCAAGCGCACCCGGTCGAAACGCCCGCTCGCGGGATTGAAGATACGGCCGTTGCTGTAGCGGATATCCAGCGCCAGATCAGCGTCGTGGTTGGGCACCGGCGCCATCCGGCCCGCCTGCAGCAGCGGCGCCGCGCCGCTGTCGCTGCGGCCGATCGGCACCACGGTGGGGTCGGCAACGATCCGCTCCAATGCGGCATCGGCGGGGTTGCCGCCATCCGCGGCGAACGCGAACGCGGGCCCGATGCCGCAAACGCCGAGCGTTGCCGCGCACAGCAGGCGATGAGGAAATGTTGCAGGATAAGAACGATGATGCATGACGGATCTCCTTGTCTGGTCGAACGGAACGACACGCACGGGCCGGGGCCGTGTTCCTGTGATTCGAGATGTCCCCTGTCCTGGCTGGCGGCGGGAAGCTGTGCCCCGCATCGCCACCATACGCCGATTGCGTTCACGATCAATCTGCGTCGCAGTCAGTCGAGCAGAGACTGCAGCGCGATCGCGCGCATCCGCAGCAGCGCGGTCTTCATTTCGAATCGCGCGCTTTGCGCCAGGTGTTCGACCGCTTCGTCGATCATGTCCGGAGCCATCTCAGCAATATCAGAAGCTGAAAACGCATCGTCGAGCCTCGCCGCGCGCTCGCGCAGCGTTTCCGAGCAGCCGTCGAATGCATCCGCATCGGCGATGAATGTCTGCAGCTGTTCGCGCTCATCGGGCGACAAGTCGCGAATGATGTCCTTGAACGCATCCAGAACGCTGTTGATCTCGCGGGCGGTATCGTTGTGATGCCTCAGCAGTGACGCCGGGTTTCGCCGCAATCGCTCCGCAAGCGCGTGCAGCAGCGGACGCATATCGGCGCCGGCTTCGCGCAGCAGCATGGGGATGCCCTGGTCGCCGAAATAAATGCTCGTTTCCAGCGCCTTCATGATCGGCAGTATTCCTTTAGGATCCGGCGTATTCGGGTCTGCACCGGCGTCGATGCACCGCTGCACTTCCGCAACGAGATTCATATCGATCGCTTCGAACAGATCCATGACCACTCCGTTGGGTCGCCGCCGCGCCCCTGCGCGATATCCGATGCGGACCCTCAAAATCCGTAACGCAAAAACCCCCCATCTACGGCAATGCATTCGCCGGTGATATAGCTGGATGCAGGCAGACACAAAAACGCGACCGCAGCGGCGACTTCCTCGGGCTCGCCGATGCGGCCCATCGGCGTACGCAGCAGCACTTCATCTAGATAATCCGGGTCGGCCAGCTTGGTCGATGTGCGGCGGGTGCGGATGTACCACGGCGCGACCGCGTTCACGCGAACGCCGTCTTCGGCCCATTCCACCGCGAGGTTGCGGGTCATCTGGTGCATCGCCGCCTTGCTCATGCCGTAGGGCGCGCCGCTGCGCACGTGGGTGATGGCGGAGACGCTGCCCACATTGACGATGCATGAGGCCGCATGCCGGGTCAGTAGCGGATAGGCGCTGCGCGCAAGCTCGAAAGCACTGAACAGATTGACTTCGAAAATCTGGCGCCATTCGTCCTCGCTGTAGTCGATGGCTGCTTTGGTGAGATTGCCGCCGGCGTTGTTGACCAGGATGTTGAGACCGTCGCCGAGGTCTTCGGCCCAGTCCAGCAGCTCGCGGCGCTGATCGTCGTCGGCCACGTCGGCGGCGAAGGTGCGCACCTCGCCGTCGGGGAATTCCTCTTCCAGTTCGATGCGCGCCGCGTCCAGGCCGTTGCCGTCGCGGGCGGCGATCAATACGCGCGCGCCGAAGCCCAGCAGTTCGCGGGCGATGGCGCGGCCAATGCCGGCGCTGCCGCCGGTGACCAGCGCGAGTTGTCCGTCCAGACGCCAGCGTTGCGAGGACATGGGGCGATATCACCGGGCTTGCGGGGTTGGGCGTAGGATAAGCCGCGATGCCGCCGAGGAGGACGACCATGCGCCGCACCATGCTGTTGATGTCGCCGCGATTGATGCTGCCGCTGCTGGCCTGTCTGTCGGGTCTGGCGGGATGTTCCAAGCCCAAGGTGCCCGATCACGACGACCGTCCCGACCCGCAGACCGCGGCGCCCGCCGTCGTTCAACCCACCCAGCTGCGCGAGGCGATCCGGCAGCCGATCGACAAGGCCGAAGCCGCGAAATCTTCGGTGGCCGCAGATGCCGAGGCGCAGCGCAGCGCCATCGATGCGGCGACCGGCAACTGATCCGCGGATTGCGGATCGCGAAAACGACGACGCCCGGCAGTGCCGGGCGTCGTTTCGATCGTGAGGTGCGCGCTGTGCCGGCAGCTCAGAACCCGCAGAAGCAGTAGACCAGGGTTTTCACCGGCGCGCCGCCGTTACGCGGTTCCATCGCACTTTCAAGCATGCGCAGATCGCGGTCGGCCTGCGGCGCGACCTTCACCAGCAGGCTGCGGGCAAAGTCGGAATGGCCCAGCATCGAACGGCCCATGGCCGAAGCGGCGAACCGGCCGAACCACTGTTCGAACGGCGTGAGCTGCAGTTCGATATAGCGCACGCGATAGTCGCCGGGCTTGTCGCCGAGTTTGGCGCGCTTGGCGGCATCGGCGATCGCCGTGCGCAGGCCGCCGAAGGCATCGACCAGACCGCGCTCCTTCGCCTGCGCACCGCTCCAGACCCGGCCGCGGGCGACCGCATCCACATCGGCCACCGGTTTCTTGCGCGCATCGGCGACTTTGCCGGTGAAATCGCGATAGCCCTTGTCGATCACGCTCTGCATGACCTGACCCACTTCCGGCGACAGCGGCCGGGTGACGTCGAAACCGCCGGCGAACGACGTGGTGGAGACGCCGTCGGTATGCACGCCGACTTTTTCCAGCGCGCGCGAGAAGCTGGGGATCAGGCCGAAAATGCCGATCGATCCGGTGACCGTGGACGGGTCGGCATAGATGCGGTCGGCATTCATGCTGATCCAGTAGCCGCCGGACGCGGCGAGGTCGCCCATCGACACCACCACCGGCTTGCCGGCCTTTTTCAGCGCGGTGATTTCGCGGCGGATCTGCTCTGACGCGAACACTTCGCCGCCCGGGGAATCCACGCGCAGCACCAGCGCCTTCACGCTGTCATCGTCGCGGGCTTCGCGCAGCAGCGCAGCCGTGGATTCGCCGCCGATCCGGCCCGGCGGCTGCTCGCCGCCGGCGATTTCGCCTTCAGCGACCACCACGGCGACATGCCCGTTGTCGCCCAGCGCCGGGAGGGTGCCATCGAGATGCGCCAGATAGCCGTCGAGCGACACCTGGCGGAACCCGCCTTCGGCCTGATCGTCGGCGGCGCCGCGCTGGATCAGCAGATCGTCGACCTGTTCCTGCGTCTTCAGGCCGTCGACCCATTTCTGCTGCAGCGCGAACTTGGCCAGATCGCCCTGTGCGCCGACGATATCCGCCGGCAGGGTGTCGAAGCTCGCCGCGAACTGTATCGGATCAAGCTTGCGCGCCTTGGCGATATCGGCCATGTAGCGCTGCCAGATATCGTTCATCCAGAACAGGTCGGCTTCTTTCGAAGCGGGCGATGCCGCATCCAGCACATAGGGTTCGGCTGCGGACTTGAATTCGCCGACCTTGAACAGATGCACATCCACGCCGAGCTTGTCCTGCAGACCCTCGCGGAAGTACTGGCGATAGCGGCTGAGGCCTTCAAGGATCATCCCGCCCATCGGGTCGATATAAACCTCGTTGGCCTGCGCAGCCAGCAGATATTGGCCCTGGTCGAAGCTTTCGCCGGACGCGACGATCTGCTTGCCCGAAGTGCGCAGTTCGGCGAGCGCATCGGCGACTTCGCGAATGGAGGCGTAGCCGCTGAAGCTCATGCGGTCCACGCGCAGCAGCACGCGGTCGATGCGCTTGTCGGTCTTGGCCGCTTCCAGCGCCCGCAGCAGGTCGCGCAGCTGCACCTCGGAGGAACTGGGGTTGCCGAGCGCTTTGGCGAAGGCGCGAGTGGTGGCGTCGACCGAATACTGCTCGACCAGGGTGCCTTCCGGCGCGATCACCAGGGTGCTGTGTTCCTCCACCGGCATCACCCGCTTGCCGCTGGTGCTCAGTGCGGCCAGCGCGAACAGCAGGAAGCCGAAAAACAGCAGGTTGAGGACCAGCCGCCGGGTGAAGTTCATCGCATCCCAGATTCCGGTGAGGATGCTGGCGACAGGGCCGCGACGCTGCGGTTCATTCATGTGGGGATCTCCTGGATGTTGTGAAGCCAAGTCGTGTAGCGCACTGTGCGGCCCGGCGGGCAGATCGGCATGCGCCATCGGTCACTCCCACCGATTGCACCAGCCCGATCGCACCAGCCAAATTGCACCGGCCCGATCGCACCAGACAGCTGTCAGATAACGCCGCCATGCTCGAAACAGTCGTCCGATGGACAGACGCTCAGGGCGCCACAATGGCGATGCGTCGGGAAATGCGCAAGAAGCGCAGACCCAGCAGCACCGCCGCGACCACCAGTCCTGCGATCAGACCGATCCACATCCCTACCGGCCCTTGCGCGGGCACCCGCCCGGCCAGACCCAGGCCCAGCACCGCGCCCAGCGGCATGCCGACGCCCCAATAGGCCACCACGGCGATCAGCATCGGCATCCGGGTGTCTTTGAGCCCGCGCAGCGCCCCGACCGACAGCACCTGCACGCCATCCGGAAACTGGAAGGCCGCCGCCATCAGCAGCAGCGGCGCTGCCAGCGCGATCACCGCGGCGTCGCCGGTGTAGAACGCGGCGATGGTCTCGTTGCCCAACAGCAGCGTCGTCCCGGTGATGAACTGCGTGAACAAGACCAGCAGATAGCCGGCGAATGCAGCCCGGCGCAGGCCGTCGCGGTCGCCGCGCCCCACCGCGTAGCCCACCCGCACCGTGGTGGCTTCGGCTAGCGCCATCGGCACCATGAAGCACAGACTGGCGACGTTGATCGCGATCTGATGCGCCGCCGCCGGCACTTCGCCCAGACGTCCGATCAACAGCGCGGTGGCGACGAACAGACCGCCCTCCATCAGCCAGGTGAACCCGATCGGCAGCCCCAGCGCCAGCAGATCGCGGATCGGCGGCCAGCGCGGCGGATCGTAGCGATCCAGCAGATGCAGGTCGGCAAAACGCCGCGTGCGGGCGAGATAGCCGACCATGCCCAACGCCTGCAGCCACATCACCAGCGCCGAGGCCAGACCCAGTCCGCCCGCGCCCAGCGCAGGCAGAACCCCGAAGCCGAAGGTCAGCGCGTAGCCGGCGGGGACCAGGACCAGCAGGCCGCCGAAGCCCAGCAGCATCGTCGGGATGGTGAAGTGCAGGCCGTCGCACAGATAGCGCATGCACAGAAACAGCGCCAGCGCCGGCACGCCCCAGCGGATGCCGTGCACGAAAGCGGTCGCGCCGGGGCGGATTTCCGGCGCAATCCCGAAGCTCTCGAGCGCCAGCGGTATCGCGCTGAGAAACGCGAACATACCCAGCCCCAGCGCCAGCGCCAGCCACATTGCTTGACGGAACAGCGGCCCGATCTGGTCCCGCCGCCCGCCGCCGTCCAGCTGCGACACCGAGGCGGGCACCGCGATCAGCGTCCCCATCGGCACCAGCAATGGCATCCAGAACAGCGCTGTCCCTACCGACACAGCGGCGAGCGTGGCGGTGCCGTGCCGTCCGGCGATGAGCGCATCCACCAGACCGATCAGGCCGGTCGAGATGTGCCCGGCCATCAGCGGCGCGGCGAGCTTCGCGCTGCTGCGCAATTCATCGCCGAAACGCGAAGCCGCCGCTGCGGGCTGTCGATTCTGATCGGTCATCAATACGCTGCTGAGAAAAAATCGGCGCATGGAGCGGGCGCGCGGGCTGGTATCTTAACCGCGTCGACTGCTGCGTCCCGGGGAGCGCATGACCGAACACCATCAAACCGCCCATGACGCCTGCGAAAACTGCAGTACCGCGCTGCAGGGCGGCTACTGCCATGTCTGCGGTCAGCGCGCGCACAATCCATTGCACAGTTTCAGCCATGCGGTCGAAGAAGTGTTCGAATCGCTGTGGCATCTGGACGGCCGGATCTTCCGCACGATGCGCGATCTGCTGGTGCCCGGGCGGCTCGCGGTCAACTATCTCGCCGGTCATCGCGTCCGCTACATCGCGCCGCTGCGCATCTTCATCCTGTTGACACTGGTGACGTTCTTCGTCGCCCATTTCACTATCGATTTCGATGAAGACACGATCCATTTCGATGCCGGCGGGACCGCCATCTCGGACGCGAAGACCGCTGCCGAGGTGATCCGGTTGCGGGATGCGGCGCTGAAGGAACTGCGCGACTCGCGCATCGAGATGGAAAAACAGGCGCCGTTCGCGACCGGCGCGATCGATGGAAGCATTGCAGCGGTACAACAAGAGGCTGCGCAGCGTATTCGCAAACTCGAAGCCGCCCATCCCAACGCGCCGGTATCGATCGAATTCGCCGCCGGCACGGCAAAGACTCCGGCCAAACCGGCGCAAGCAGGGATGCAGGCCGATCGCCATGGCGCGTCCGAAACGAAAGAAGTTCCCAGTGGCGGAATCGGCGCCAGCGCAAATGGCAAAGATCTCAAGGTCAATTTCGGCAGTCGTGCCTGGGATCCCGCCAAGGAGGATGTCGCGATCGCGTGGTTGCCCGATTTCGTCAACGCTTGGGCGAGTCAAAAAGCGCGGCATGCGGCGGAAAATTTCAAGCGCCTAGACACCGATGGTGACCGGCTGAAGGATGCCTGGCTGCGCGCCCTGCCCACATCGCTGTTCGTGATGGTCCCGCTGTTCGCGCTGTTGCTCAAGCTGCTGTATTTCTTCACCCCACGCACCTACCTGGAGCATCTGGTCGTCGCCCTTTACAGCCATGCGTGGCTGATGCTTGCGATGCTGTGTATCTTCCTGCTGACCGATGTGATCGCGATCTGGCCATCGATCACCTGGGTCAGCGTCTCGTTTGGATTGGCGATGGGTGCGGTCGGGCTGTGGATTCCGATCTATCTGTTCATCATGCAAAAGCGGGTCTATCGCCAGCACTGGCTGCTGACCGGGGTAAAGTTCCTCGTGATCGGCAATCTCTATGTGTTCATGCTGTCGATGACGATCTTCGCTGCGGCCGCGATCGGTCTGGTCCAGATGTAAAGGAATGCCTTTGAAGAGCGCGACATGAAAATCGTTTACGAAGTGAATATCGAAGTCGACGCCGCGGCGCACGACGACTACCGCCTCTGGCTGCGCGATCACATCGCGGAAATTCTGGCGCTGCCGGGTTTCACCGGCGCAAAAATTTTCGATGTGCTGGAACCGCCGCCCAGTGCCGGACGGATCGGCCTGTGCGTGCAGTACGCGATGAAAGACCGCGAATCATTCGACGATTATTTGCGGCACCATGCGCCGCGCCTGCGCGCCGATGGTGTGGCGCGCTTCGGCGACCGCTTCCAGACCTCGCGTCGGGTACTGCGCGGCACGCGCTGAACCATGCACCGCGGCATCGGTCGCCTCAGCCGCCTCAGCGCAGGCTTAGGCTGCCCAACAGCTTGTCCAACCAGCGCGGTTTGCCCATCGGCAGCGGGCTGCGGGCTGCGGGTTCGGCGGTTTTCACGGCGATCGCGGCGTCGCGCAGACGGGCGATCGCCGCGACCCGCTCGGGCGCCAGCTGCTTCATCACGAAGCGGGCTTCGTCGTTCAGCGCCAGCCAGGCTTCGCCATCCAGGCTACCATCGGCACGCTGCGGCAAAGCGCGCTGCAGCGCCTGCTTGTACTCGGCAGGCTCCACGCCGAAGACCGTTGCTGCCTGGGTGTCGTCGAAGCCCACCACCACACGGAGCAACAGCACCGCGCGCGTGCCGAAATCCAACCGGGCCAGCGGGGCGAAGTCGCCGTGCCAGAACGGCGCCAGCGGCTCCGCGTTCAGCGAAGGACTTTGCAGCAGGGTGGTCCAGAACAACAGGGGCCAGTCTTCGTGTGGGATCGCCGATGCGCTGTCCATGAACGCCTCGATCGCCGCAGCCAAGGCACGGTCGCCCTGCTCGGTATCGCCGCACTGCAGTTCCGCCAGCAGGGCCGCCCGTCGTTCGATGCCGCGCAGAAAACTGGCGACCGCCGCAGTGGCGGCAGCAGCGGTATCGAGCGTATTCGAAGAAGACATGGGGGGATCATAAGCCGCTTGACGACGGGCTGGAATGATGCCTGTGGCGCTGGATCCCCGGCTTGACAATCATCACGAAACCGTCTTCTCAAGGCGCCCCAAGGGCTGCAGCCGATCCGGCGGTCCAATCCGGTTGTGCACAGCGGTCATCCAGCTGCAATACGAGGCGCCAAGTGCAGCCCCGCCCCTGCGGGTTTCTTATGTTTCACGGCTATATGATTGATCCATATAGCATTTAAGGGGGTGGCGTTTTTTTCACCAGAACTCGCCGAAGCCTGCATTTACGGTACAAAACTCTTCGCGCACGGATTCATGCACAAACTTATCCACAGCTTGTGTGGATAATCCTGAATTTCCTTTGCTATCCGCGACTTGCGGATCATTCATGTCGTGGCCGACAGCAATACCGTGCAAGTCGACCGGTCGGCATATGCCGGAGGCCACCTCCCGAATCGCTAGACTGCGCGAATGCATTTGCCCGATTCCGTGCTTCGCGTCGCTCTGCCGGTGCCGCTGCCGCGTCTGTTCGACTACCGACCCCCGGCCGACGGCCCGGGCGAGGTCGGCTGTCGGGTGCGGGTGCCGTTCGGCAGCCGCAGCGTGATCGGGGTGATCGCCGAGATCGGCCTGCCCGACCCAACACTGACCGAGCTGCGCCAGGCCGAAGCGCTGCTCGATCCACTGCCGCTGCTGCAGGGCGAGCTGCTGGCCTCATTGCGCTGGCTGGCCCGCTACACCCACGCGCCCCTGGGGGAGGTGTTGGCCACCGCACTGCCGGGCGTTCTGCGTCGCGGCGAGCCCTTGCCCGATACCCACGCCTGGGCATGGCGGCTGACCGAAGCGGGCGCGACCGCACTTGCCCGCCTGCGTGGCCGTCCGCGCCAGCTGGCGGACCGTCTGTTGGGTCATACGGTTGACGAAGATCTGCTCGACGCCGAAATCGATGACTGGCGCACCGCCGCCCGCGCGCTGCTCAAGCGCGAGCTGGCCGAACGCATCGCCGTGCCGGCCTCGCAGCGCGCGCCCACCCCGCAGCCGGGGCCCACACTTCATCGTGAACAGGCCGATGCGCTGGCAGCGATGCGCGCGCAGGCCGGTTTCGCCGCAACGCTGCTCGACGGCGTCACCGGCAGCGGCAAGACCGAGGTGTATCTGCAGGCGATTGCCGATTGTCTGGCGCGCGGCCGGCAGGCGCTGGTGCTGGTGCCGGAGATCGGGCTGACCCCGCAGGCGCTGACGCGGTTCCGTCAGCGGCTGGGCGTGCCGATCCATGCGCTGCACTCGGGTCTGAGCGACGGTGAGCGCGCCCGGGTCTGGGCCGCTGCCTGGCGCGGTGAAGCGCGGGTGATCGTCGGCACTCGCTCAGCGGTGTTCACGCCGCTGCCCGATGCCGGCCTGATCGTGATCGACGAAGAACACGACGGCAGCTACAAGCAGCAGGACGGCATCCGCTATCACGCTCGCGATTTCGCCCTGGTGCGCGGCAAGGCGCTGGACGTGCCGGTGGTGCTGGGCAGCGCCACGCCGTGTCTGGAAACGCTGCACAACGCGCAGGCCGGCCGCTACGCGCATCTGCGCCTGCGCAAGCGCGCGGGTGATGCGCAGCCGCCGGCAGTGCGGGTGATCGACGTGCGCAAGCGCCCGCTCGACGCTGGGCTGTCGCAGGACCTGCTGCAGTCGATGCGCAAAGCGCTGGACGCCGGCGGCCAAGTGCTGGTGTTCAAGAACCGGCGCGGCTATGCCCCGGTGCTGCTCTGCCACGACTGCGGCTGGAGCGCGCAGTGCAAACGCTGCAGC
>JANOXT010000184.1:0-5199 GCA_031418555.1 Lysobacterales bacterium
AAAACAGCATGAGGCCTATGAACATCATCCATCTTGCTACTTCGTATATCAAATCGAGCGACCACGCTGGGTACATCCACAGCACTTTTCCGGGATACAACCGGATCTCATTGCCTGACACCATTCATGCGGCTGCGCGGCTGGACACCGATAGGTTAGCTTGCCGGAGCCACGTCGCGAATGAGATGGGCGGGACACGCTTCCCCTCTTTGACAAGCTGCCGGTGATATACCTCTTCGCGCAGTACCGTGATGGACTGCGGTGCAGCGACACCAACCCGAATTTGTCGTTTGAGCGGGTTGCCGGCGCCAAGATATGAGGGGTTGAAGTTGACGCGGACATCGGTATCGCCGACCTGAAACCCGTCCATCGTGAGCAATGAGATCAGGTAGAACCGCTCCCCGCCGGGCAGTATTGCAGGGCGCAAGCGCGCATTCCCGTACAGCACGTTGACATTGACTGGCGCGATCACTCCCATGGTGACGTGGTAGCGCAGCTTGTCGTAGACCGTCACACAGGTGTCGTCGCCGATGAAGATGGTTTCGCCGATGCGGCGGGTCAGGATCAGCATGCGAACCCCCAGATCGTGGGTGAAGCATGGTTGCCAACCCACTTGACCGCATCTGCAGCGGTCGCGCGACCGTGTCGAATCCTGCACGGCACCGGCTCGATCATGCTGGCCGTGATCGGTCGTCGATGCCTCCTCTTTTCGAAGACACAGGCATCCTCTTCGATCCAAACGGCATCGCCCACGCGACAAGTGAAAATATGCAAGCTGCACCTCCCCTGTGATGTCGATCTCGCAGGCGGACAGCCTGCACTGGCTTGGCAAGAGACAGCGATGCCCCACGGCTGGATCGGCCCCAGCCCGCTGTAGAACCGGCCGCCATGAGGCACGCTGTGCTGCCTATGACATATGAATATAGCATTGCAATAATTTAATCAATGACTATATTCTGCATCTGCTAAAAGTATCTCTTTCCGGCTACGATATCGCCATGAACCAGTACACAGCTGCCTTCGTACAAGCCATGGAAGCCACGGGCACCCGCAACACTGCCGTGGTCGCCCACCTTGCAAACCGGGTGTCGCCCGCTGACGTGTCCAATTGGCGGGTCGGCCGACGGCCCATACCCGCCGAACATGCGCCCGCCGTTGCAGCGCTGCTGAACATCGATCCGACAAGCATCAGCGCGGCCTATGAGCGGATGATCGTGGCTGGTCTTTCGCCAGCTTCGCAGGGGGCCAAGACAATCACCGGCCATGTTTCGTTGGATCGCCTTGAACATTTCGGCCTGATTGAAGGCTCGGCGCGCATCGTATTGCCGGAGTTCCTGGTGCGGCCCAGGATTGGGCCGACTCCGATCGCAAGCATCCGTTGGACTCTTCAGCCTTCGCTGGCCATGGACCCCGAGATCAAGCGAAATGCTCTTATCCTGTTAGATGTGACAGCTTCGCAGCAAGCGCACGTCGTTGACGGTGGCACCTATGCCTACACGCTCTGGGAGCGGCCCGATATTCGCCGCATCCTGATTCGGCGAGATGCTTGGCTCTTGGCTAGATTCGGCAAAGATTCCGACCATACGCTCGTACCCGAAGCAGATCTTGCAGATCTGCGCATTCTCGGTGCAGTAGTCGGTTGGATTAACCCGCCGTAATCTGTCTAGAATGCTTGGAACTAATGAGGTTCCTCACAATCGTTTGAATGAAGAACCGATACACGGAACGGACTGAGCACAAGCAAGGAACACAGGGGGAGCAATGGAAAATGCGAAGTGGCGGGACATCGCCAAGGGGCTGGGATTCAGCTTGATCTATTGCTTTGCTTATCGGGCTGCATGGTTCAATTCGGTAGACCAATGGTTTCTGCCAGCCGGCATCCGCGTCGCAGGCATGCTTTTTTTACCTTTCCGCTACTGGCCGTACCTCTTCCTCGGGGATGCAACAGCACTTTTGACGATTCGCGGTCCAAAAGCCGAGCACTATGGGGAGCTTTGGGCATATCTGAGCCCGTTCCTACTGGCGCCAACAATCTCCTTGGCTCCGCTACTCTTTCGGACTCGGCTTAAAGTAATTCATGAGAATGTAGCCTGGCTACCGGCAATCGCATTCTCGATAGCGGTATGGTCGTCACTTTGTAAGCTCGCACTAAATTTTGTGCTTTCAGGCCCGTCTGAATCTGATGTGCCTGAAACTTTTCTGAGATTCGTAACGGGAGATTGTCTAGGCATCCTAATATTAGTTCCACTCATCATGGTCTGGCGTCATCGGAAATCTGATGCATTTTCTCCCAGAAAAATTACGCTTGATGCTTTGATTGCTATAAGCATGATTTTTATCATGTATTTAGCAGTCCTATCGCCTGAATTGAATTCCTCACTTCGTAAATTAATCCTAATTATGATGATACTTCCTGCTGCCGGGTTGACAGTGCTACACGGCTGGCGAGGAGCAGCGATCGGCATTACAGCAACAAACATCGCGATAGGCGCAGCATTGCCAGAATCCAATATCGGTGGCGCATACGATAAAGACTCTTATGTGGCACAGCAGGTCCTCATTGTTGCTTCGACCATTTTTCTACTGCTAGGAGCAATGATTTCAAAATTATTTGATAAGGCAAGAAAACTCGGCATCTCTGAACTTCACGCAATCGAGTTAGCACAATCCAGCTTTCTTTCGACAGAGCGAAATCTAAGGGGAAAATTCCTGTATATGGCTCAAATGCAGTTCGGTTTTGACGACTATCGTAAAAAAATGGTTGCGCGTCTTAGAGCAAATGGACACCATGCTGCGGCCATGGACCTTAATACCGAAGGCGTGGAGCAGATGGAATGGTTCGAGCGACATGCAATTGCGCTTTACCCGATCCAAATTGAGAAGGACGGCCTGTTCGCGGCGCTTCATGCTGAAGCTTTTACTAGCTTTTGGGCCGGGGGCGCAGAAGTAATGTACATGGTCAAGGGGCGTCCGAAAGAATTATCTCTTGGCCTTCAGCTGGCTGCATATCGTTGCATTTGCAATGTCTTCGCGCTTTTATCGGAGTCCGCCCCCGAATATTACGAAGTCAGAGCGCGCACTTGGCAATACGGCGGGCGACGCGGCGTTTCATTTCGCGTAACGATAAAACCAACCACACCACCAGAATCCAGCAGCGCAGGCACGTTGGCCGCTATTGAGCTGGAAGGGCGAGTCAAAGCTTATGGCGGCGCCGTTCGGCGCCGCCATAAGGATGAAATCAGTTTTTTCCTGCCTGAAAGGCTAGGCGACACAATGCAGAATGCTGTGTCGACTAGATCCTCTAGCCTCTTGCACCATTAAACGGCAGGCGATGAACGAACAAGCCAACGGTCCCCAGTGCCGTCCTGATAAAGAAGAACTTCTACTTCGCTTGAGCGATAAATGGTTTTGATCTTCCCACTCGGCGCGCTATCGCCCGGCACAGAGACACGGTCCGCGTCATCTCCAATGGGCAGTACCCAGAAAGTGCCACCTATCCGCCCCACTGCGGCACGCACCACACCTCGCTGGTCATTGACCTGAACATAGCGAATACCGTCACGCTCGAACTCATACACTTGCCAAGCAGCATCGGGCGCAAGATCGGTAGCCACAGGAAAAGACTCCCCTAAGCCTGAAGCAGCCTTGGGTGATCCATTCCCGTCTCTCGGGCAACAGGCACTCGCAAGAGGGCTTGCCAACATCGCGCAGAACGCCAGTGCGAGGGATACTGAGATGTGGAAAGACGAATATTTCAACATTGAATTTCTCCTTGTGAGTTCTGAGCAACAGTGCTATTAGCGACGCAATTAAATAGATAAATTGCGTTGCTAATCGTTTAATGCCCGCCGATTCATTTCCCTGCAGGCCATCCGACGTTATCACCGCTGTTCGCCTGTTCAACTCGATCAGTTACCCGTATCTGGCTGCAGGATCACGGGCGTGATCGTCAGCCGCAGCCGGGTGAGTATTTCGGCTGGGAGCGCCGTCACAGTCAACATCAGCGCATCCGCACGTTCATTCCATTGGTTGACGGCAATCCAGCCCGAGGCCGGTGTCGCTGCATTGATTGCAGTCGACGGGATATTTTCGCGAACGCAGGCCAGCGTGAAGTTCACGCCCTCCTGCGGCATTTCGACCTTCCAGTACGTACGCAGCACAAAACAACCCTCTGCGCATTCGCCCCACGTCGCGGCGGTATCGTGTGGATTGCGTGGACTGGATTGAGTTGCGCACTTTTCCCGGGTTGTGGTCGATACAACGCCAAGGATCGCGTATGGAACAGCGCAGCTGAATACATGCATGCGTTTTTCGCTGTCCGCTATGCACGATCCCCCGCGTTGTGATGATTGAGCAGCCCACTTCCCGTCCGCGCGTGCACCGGACCTGGGAACGCGCCCATGGTCAGGACGACACCGTTCTTGCGGCCATGTTGACGCTTCGCGCTGCGCATCCTGTCGATCGCCGAACGGAGTCCGTCATGAAAGAGATCCAAGCCACCAAGCCTGTCCCCCAGGCGACCGCTGCTGCTGTCGCCAAGGCTCGCCCGAGTTATCTCACCGCCGCCGAGGGCAAACTCGCGCGACGCACCGGCGCGCTGTTCAAAGCGCTGTCCACCGATTTTCTGCTGCGCGAGCAGTTCGTCACCGATCCCAGCCAGGTGCTGGGCGAGTTCGTGCTGGGCGAACGACCTTCCGCCGATGCCGCCGATGCCGCCACCCAGCTGGTCTACGCGGTGATGTCGAATCCGCGCCTGCGTAATTGGCTGGGCGCTTACGGACGCTACAGCCGCGGCAACACGCCGCTGCGCGATGCGTTCGCGCATTCGTTCGCAAAAGCGGTCGCCCGCGTCGGCGACGATGCCACGGTGCTGGCGTTGATCCGCGGGGCGTCCGGCGAACACGATCACTTCGCGCTGCAGGCCGATCTGCTGCGCGCGCTGGTCGGCCTGATCGGTGCCGGCGGTGTCTTCGCCAGCGGCACCGAAATGAGCGGGCCCGGCACCGAGCAAACTCCGGGCCCCGGCGGCACCGAGCACAGCGTCCCCAGCTCGGTCTTCAACAACCCCGGATCCGTCTTCAGCGGCACCGAAATGAGCGGCCCCGGCACCGAGCAGACGCCCGGCCCCGGCGGGCCCGTACACAGCGTCGCAGGCACGGTCTGACTCAATCCGGGCTCGGGGTTGAGCGGCACCGGATG
>JANOXT010000185.1:0-6838 GCA_031418555.1 Lysobacterales bacterium
GCGAATGGAATCCCCAGCAGATGACACAGCAGCACGCGGTTGACGGCGTCGTGCGCAACCACCAGCAGCGTATCGTCGTCGCCAAGGCCTTCGGCTGCGCGCGCGAACGCCGGCCACGCGCGATCGAACACCATCTGCAGCGATTCGCCGCCGGCGCCGGGCATCAACACCGTGTCGGGCGCGTCGCGCCACGCCTGCAGGCGTTCGCCGTCGCGGTCGCGGATTTCGCTGGCAAGCAGGCCTTCCCAACTGCCGTGGGCAATTTCCATCAGTCCGGGATCAGTGACGAGTTGCGCTGCGCGCGTATCGCCCAGTGCGAATTCAGCGGTGGTTTTCGCGCGCACCAGCGGCGATGCGACAGCGCGATCGATGCGGACATCCGTAAGGCGCGCCCCCAACGCGCGCGCCTGCGATTCGCCCACCGACGACAGCGGGATGTCTTCCTGACCCTGATAGCGGCCTTCGGCGTTCCACGGCGTTTCGCCGTGACGTGCGAGTAAAATTTTCATACGTCATCCAGAGTGTGAATAGTCGATTCGACATTCGATCAACGTGTCATCCCGAGCAGAATGCGAGGGACCTGCTTTGGATCTTATCGATCGGAAATAAACAGGTGCCTTATCCCGATGAAGCCGGGATTCGGGATGACGGATACGTTCAGGTATTCGACGGCTGTCTTCGCTTACACCTGCTGGATCGACAGCACGCCCGGCACCGCTTTGAGGATCGCAATCTGCGCATCGTTAAGCGGTTTGTCGACGGTGATCGCGGCGCGCGCCTGACCGTCTCCGGCGGCACCCAGCGCGAAGTTGACGATGTTGACACCGGCCGCGCCGAGCTGCGAACCCACCTGCCCGATCATGCCGGGGCGATCTTCGTTGCGCATCAGCAGCACGTGCGCGAGCGGATCGAATTCGATCTCGACGCCGTCCAGACGCACCACGCGCGGACCGCGGTGCAGCGTTGCTTCGATCTCGCGGGTGCGGCTTCCACCGGCACCGTTGTCGCCGACGACGCGTACGCGCAGCAATCGATCGAACCCATCGCCGTCGCCGCCGACCGTTTCAGCCACGGTGAGGCCGCGCGCAGCGGCTTCCTGGAGCGCATTCACCGGAGTGACGCGGCCCGACGATGTGCCGAGCAGCGCCGCCACCAGCAACCGCGTCAGCGGACGCGTATCCAGCGCTTCGGTGCGGCCTGCATAGGTGATTTCAAGGCGTGTGGGCGCGCGCACCAGCCGGACGGCGAGACGGCCGAGCGACGACATCAGCGGCATCCACGGGCCGACTTCGCGCGCGGCTTCGGCGGTCAGCGGCGGCAGGTTGACGCAGCCGGCAACCGCGCCGGTGGCGGCAAAATCGATGATCTGTTTCGCAAGAATAGTGCTGACCGCCTGCTGCGCTTCGCTGGTGGACGCGCCCAGATGCGGGGTGAGAATCAGCTTGGGGTGTGCACGCAGCGGCGAGTCGGCCTGCAGCGGTTCGGTGGCGAACGTATCGAGCGCAGCGCCGGCGAGATGGCCCTCATCGAGCACACGCAGCAGCGCGTCTTCATCGACCAGGCCGCCGCGCGCGGCGTTGACCAAATACGCGCCTTTCTTCATCGCGCGCATCTGCGCCTCGCCGATGAGATTGGTGGTTTCTTTAGTGCGCGGGATATGCAGCGTGATGATGTCGGCCCACGCCAGCAGTTCATCGAGGGTTTTCAGCGCGACGCTGCCCTTGGCCGCAGCCGATGCCGGAAGAAATGGATCGAATGCGGCTACGTCCATACCGATGCCCTGCGCCTTCCGCGCCACGGTGCTGCCGATACGGCCCAAGCCGATGACGCCGAGGCGCTTGCCTTCGAGCTCGAAACCGGTCAGCCCAGCTTTCGGCCAGAGCCCGGCCTTCATGCCTGCATCGGCCTTGGGTACATGGCGCGCCAGCGAGAACAGCAGCGAAACCGCATGTTCTGCAGCGGCAAGCGTATTGCCGTCGGGCGCGTTCATCACCGCGATGCCTTTGGCGGTGGCTGCATCCACATCAATGGTGTCCACGCCAGCGCCGGCGCGGCCGATCACCTTCAGATGCTTCGCGCCTTCGATGGCTTCGGCGGTGATGAGCGTGGACGAACGCACCAGCACGGCATCGACATCGGCCAGCGCAGCGGCGAGTTTGGCGGGGTCTTTGATCGGATCGGAAATTTCGACGGACCAACCGGCGTCGCGAAACATCGCCAGGCCGTCTTCGTGGATTCCATCGCATGCCAGTACTTTCATCAGTCAGCTCCAAGTGGGGAAGGTATCCCGCGGAGCCCTGCAAGCCGGCATAACGCATCGCAATGACGCTGAAGCAGGAACGTCGGTTGATCGTATTCGATCAAAAAGCGATCACTGCGGGTCGGAAGACGGGGCCGGCTGGCATGGGAATCCGCGACGGGGCACAGCCTAACAGACGATTCCCGGGCTGCAAAGGGCGCTCGCAGTCCCGACGCGAACGGGGCATGCTGTTGCAATCGAAATCATCGATCGCAACGAGTGGAGACGACCATGCCCCAGATCAAAGGCGAGTTCGAGGTCAAGCGCGAGATGCAGCCAGCAGCGGATCTTGGCGACGGTGTACAGGCCGCGCACATGCGTTTCGACAAGAGATTCCACGGCCCGCTGGACGCGATCAGCATCGTCCATATGTTCGCGGTGGGCACTGCGACCGAAGGTTCCGCCGCGTATGTCGCGGTCGAACGGATCGTCGGCAGCATCGACGGCTGCACCGGTACTTTCTGCATGCAGCACAGCGGCACGATGGATCGCGGTACGCCCTCGCTGACGGTCGCGGTGGTTCCGGATTCAGGAACCGATGCGCTCGCCGGCCTTCGCGGCACGCTGGCGATCGATATCGTCGACGGCAGGCATTTCTATACGTTCGACTATTCGCTGCCCGAAAGCGCATAAAGAAAACGCCGGCAATGCCGGCGTTTTCGCGATGATCAAGCCTGCCAGTGATGCATTACTTTTTCGCCGGCACGCCCAGTTCCTGCAGCAGCTGCGGCGCGGGAAACACTTCCTGCATGATCCAGCGCATGTAGCGCTGATCGAGCGAGATCATGCGGTTCACGCTGCCGTCGTAGATCCAGTTGGAACTGACCGACTCCCAGTTGCCGTCGAATGCCAGCCCGACCAGCTTGCCCTGCGCGTCCAGCACCGGCGAACCGGAATTGCCGCCGGTGATATCCAGATCCGAAAGAAAATTCACCGGCACAGTCCCCAGTTTGGCGTCGGCAAGGCCGCCGTAGCGCTTGGCGCGGATCGCATCCAGCTGCACCTGCGGCGCATCGAACGGTTCCTGACCGGTCGCTTTCTGCGCAACCTCTTCAAGCCGCGTAAACGGCAGCTGTTTATTGCCGTCGCGCGTCAAATATCCGGTCACATTGCCGAAGGTGATCCGCAAGGAGCCGTTGGCGTCGGGATACACCGCTTCGCCGCGACTTTTCTTGTATTCGGACATGGCCTGCAGAAAAATCGGCCGCGCCATCATGCTGTCGCCGGCGCGCGATTTGCGCGCCTCCTCCAGCCGCAGCAGTGTCGGCATTATCGCCACCGCATAGCGGATCGCGGGATCCTTGCCGCTCTCGAATGCCTTGCGCTCGGCAGTCATCCAACGCAGGCGTTCATCGGTGTTGCCCAACTTGGTCCCGGCCAGCGATTTCAGCGCCGATGCGATCGCCTTGTCGTCGTTGCCCTTCAGCCAGGCGTCCATCGCCTGCAGACGCTGTTCCTTGGGCAGGCGCAGATACTGGGCCAGCCAGTAGCGCATCAATTCGCGATCCATGGCCGGGTGGTAGCGGCGTTCCATCTGCCTCAGCCCGCCTTCGATCGACGCATAGTCGCGCTGCTGATAGCCGGGCTCGCGGTCGGCGTCGGCCTTGGCGCGCTCGATCGACAGACGGTACAGCTGCACAGCAGTGCCCACCGGGCCATTGCTGCCGAAACGCCCCAGCACAAGGTCGCGTTCGCGGGTCGCGACGGTCTGCGCCTGCAGCGCGCGCAGCGTCTCGTAAGCTTCCATCGCGGGCGGCATGCCGGACTTGTTGCGCTTGCGCAGCCACGTCAGCAACGCCTCTTCCTGCTTGGCCTTGATGGCGGATGCGCCCATGCGCTCAAAGCCTTCGAGCTGACCGTCGTAGTTCTTCAGCGTGTTCTCCCAATTGCGCACGATGCTGGCGTACTTGACCGCGATATCGGGCGTTTTTTTGCCCTCGGTATCAACCAGCGCCACCAGCGCCTTGTTATGACGGCTCACCGTGGGATAGGTCCAATCGGCAGTGTTGTCGAATTCTTCCGCCAGGGCGTAGCGGTTGGTGCTGCCCGGATAACCGGCGACCATGACGAAATCCCCCGCCGTCAGCGGTTTATCGGCGATTTTCAGCCACTGTTTCGGCTTGTAGGGCACATTGTCTGGCGAATACGCAGCGGGCTTTCCGTCGCGGCCGACGTAAGCGCGATAGAACGCGAAATCGCCGGTATGCCGCGGCCACATCCAGTTGTCCACTTCGCCACCGTAGTTACCGATGCTGCCCGGCGGCGCGTAGACCAGACGCACGTCCTTGATTTCGAGATTGCGGAACAGGCGATAGCTGGCGCCACCCGAAAAGCTGTAGAACTGGCAGCGATAGCCCGGCACCGCCTCGCAGTCCGCGACCAAGCGCTTTTCGATGGTGTCGCGGGCACGGCTTCGGGCCAGCGCATCGGGCGCAGCCGCGATCGCCTGACGCACCTGCGGCGTCACGTCATCGATGCGGTCCAGCACGAACACGCGCGCATTCGGGCCGGCGGTCAGCTCCTGGGCCTGAGTGGCGGCATTGAAGCCGTCCTTGATCAGATTCTTCTGCGCCGTCGAATTCAGCTGGATGGCACCGTATGCGCAGTGGTGGTTGGTAGTGACCAGACCCTGCGGCGACACGAAGCTGGCGGTGCAGCCACCCAGCGACACGACCGCGCCGAGCGGGTCACCGGTGAGTTCGCTGAGCTGCTTGGGCGTGAGCTTGAGGCCGGCAGCTTTCAGCGGCCCGGCGATCTCCGGTAACTGCTGCGGCACCCACATGCCTTCAGCGGCGTGGACGGACGGGATCGCGGCAATCGACAGCGCGCCGACAACGGCGTTGAAAGTCGCGGTGGCAAGAAGCGTAGGTGTGCGCATGGCATCTCTCGTGGAATCGCGGCAAAGAGCGCGAGTGTATCGGCAGCCGTCAGTCGTCACCATGTCCAATGGTCACAGTCGTGCCCTCTGGGTGGCGGTCCGATGCATCGTGAATACAGGCGCCCATCTTCGACCATACCCGCAGGCATGGTGACCCGTAGCCGAATGCTGCAGACGCCGAGCAGGTGCCCGACCGGGAGATATGTCAGTGCAGCGTATAATCCGCGCCCTAACTCCGGGCGAATGGGCGAGCGATGGCCGCGACGATGATGAAAGCGCTGGTGAAGCGCGAAGCCGCCAAAGGCATCTGGATGGAACAGGTGCCGGTGCCCACCCCGGGCGCCAACGAGGTGCTGATCAAGCTTGAGAAAACCGCGATCTGCGGCACCGATCTGCATATCTATCTGTGGGACGAGTGGAGCCAGCGCACGATCAAGCCTGGCCTGGTGATCGGCCACGAGTTCGTCGGCCGGGTCGTGGAACTGGGGCCCGGGGTGACCGGCTACCGCATTGGCCAGCGCGTCTCCGCCGAAGGTCATATCGTCTGCGGCCACTGCCGCAACTGCCGCGCCGGCAAACAGCACTTGTGCCCGAACACCGTCGGCATCGGCGTGAACCGCAACGGCGCCTTCGCCGAATACATGACCATGCCGGCCAGCAATCTTTGGCCCATCCCGGATCAGATCCCCAGCGAACTGGCCGCCTTCTTCGACCCCTACGGCAATGCTGCGCACTGCGCCCTGGAGTTCGATGTGGTCGGCGAAGATGTATTGATTACCGGCGCCGGCCCGATCGGGGTGATGGCTGCCGGCATCTGCAAGCACATCGGCGCCCGCAACGTGGTGGTCACCGACGTGAACGACTATCGCTTGAAACTGGCCGCCGACATGGGCGCGACCCGGGTGGTCAACGTCAGCAAGACCTCGCTCAAAGAGGTCATGGCCGACCTGCACATGGAAGGCTTCGACGTGGGCCTGGAGATGAGCGGCAACCCCGGCGCCTTCAACGACATGCTCGACTGCATGTACCACGGCGGCAAGATCGCGCTCCTCGGCATCCTGCCGCGGGGCGCCGGGATCGACTGGGACAAGGTGATCTTCAAAGGTCTGACCCTTCAGGGCATTTATGGACGCCGCATGTATGAGACCTGGTACAAGATGACGCAGCTGGTGCTGTCGGGGTTTCCACTGGGCAAGGTGCTCAGCCATCAACTGCCGATCGACGAATTCCAGACCGGCTTCGATCTGATGGAGTCCGGGAAGTCGGGCAAAGTAGTGTTGAGCTGGAACTAGCCCACAGTCCAGCCCATCAGCGCGTCGACTGTGCCGGTCTCGCCACCAACCGGCTGTATCAAGCGCGGCGATACCATCCAACCCAGTCCCCTTGCCTGCCCCTTGATCCGGCGATCGAGGCAGAGATGTGACCATACGCGGCAGTCTGGGCAGAAAAATGCAATCGATTACCAAAACTGCCGGCATTCCATCTGTTTCAGCTGCATGTCAAAACACCGCTCCTGCAATCGTATTCAATAACTATTGAAGACCACTTTTACCGTTGCGGTATTTCGAAACTGAACGGATACGGCCTCACAAAAAAACGAGGGGCGCCATTGGCACCCCTCGTTCTTGTGTCTAACTGACAAGGTGGCGATGAGGATCAGC
>JANOXT010000186.1:0-3259 GCA_031418555.1 Lysobacterales bacterium
AACGGCTGCAGCGGGTGATGCACGCACAGTGATTCGCGCACCTGCTCACCGTGTACGCCGCCGTGCATGCGCTCGACCGCATCCAGCAGTTCGGCGATCACCGGCGACGGTTCGCGCACGCTGCCGTCGCGCGCGTCGCGGCCGCCGTAGCTGAGATAGAACACGTCGCCGGCGGCGCACAGCAGCTGCAAAAAAAGAAATCGGTCATCGTCGCGCACCGAGCGGTCGCCGAGCCGGCGCGGCGCGCGGCCCTGGATCGCATCGACGATCCGGTTGATGTCGTCGCCGGGTTCGCGGCGCGGATAGGCGTCGGCATCCAGGCCCAGCAGACAGATCACCCGGAACGGCACCGTGCGCAGCGGCACCATGCCGGCGAAGGTCACGCCGCCCGACAGCCACGGGCGATGCGGCGACGGCAGGGTGAGCGTATCGCGCAGTGCGCGCTGCACCAGCGTCGCCGGCAGCGCGCCTGCATTCGCAGCTTCATTGGCGAAATCGTCCAGCGTTTCCAGCAGCAGGCGCCGCGCCTGCGCTTCGCTGTCGTCCTGCGGCACCGGCGCCAGCAGCGCCTGCAGCGCGTCGGCGAGCCGCGCGCGCCAGTCGGCGGCGGAATGCGGTTCGCGCATCCACGCAGTCAATGCACGCAGCTGCCGATACACCGACAGCGCGCGGTCGAGTGTTTCGGCGTCAGCGCCTTCGAGTTCTGGATACGGTGCGATCGATGCCGCGCCGTTCGCGATCTGCGCAGTGTCCGCGCCCGTGGCGTAGCCGCTGAGCAGCCGGTCGATGCCGAAATCGAAACTGTATTCGCGCCATCGTCCAACGCCGGCACGTTCGCGCGCGGCTTCGTCTTCACCCCAGCGGATGCCGGCAGCGTCGAACCATGCGTCAATCTTCGCGCGCTGCGCGGCGTCGAGCTGCAGCGCATGCGCGACCGCTGGCGTCGCCAGCAGATCGCGGAACGCGCTGGCGGTCAGCGGCGTATCGGCCAGCGAAAGCAGCGACAGCAGCATGCCGACCAGCGGATGCGACTGCGCCTGCGGGCGGTCGGCCAGCGAGAAGGGAACGTAGCGGGCATCGTCGGGCGCGAGGCCGCCGAATACCGCGCGGGCCAGCGGCAGATATTCGGCGATGTCGGGCGTGAGCACCGCGATCTCGCGCGGCTGCAGCGGTGGATCGAAGCGTGCGTCGTCCAGCAGTGCGCGCAGCTGATCGTGCAGTACCTCGACTTCGCGCAGCTTCGAATGACAGGCATGCAGCTGCAGCGAGACATCGCTGGCATCGAATCCCTCGGCGACCGGCGCGGCGCGCTCCAGCACGTCCTGCTGCAGCCGATGCAGCAGCCTGTCGCGGCCGGGCGATACGAACAGCTCGGTTTCGCGCTGCGGCAGCACGATCTCGTAGGAAAACAGCTGCGCGAGAATCTCCCGCCCGCCAGCGCCCCACGCAGTCAGCAGCGGATTGTCGCGCTCGGCGTCGGCCAACGCTGCAGGCAGCGACGCAACGCCGTCGCGACGCAGCCGTTCGCGCAGCGATTCGACATCGCCCCAGTATTCGGCGGACGGCGACGGCAGATAGAAATCGAGTTCGCTCCATTGGCCCACCACCGCCAACAGATGCAGCACGTCGGGCGACACATGGATGGTGCCGAACGCGGCGACGCGCGGCGGCAGGCCCGGCGGCGCATGGCCGGCGAAGGTGTCGGCATCGCGATCATGGCGCGCCAGCCAGTCGCCGATCAGCGCCGCGCGGTGCGGCGTACCGCGCAGCCGCTGACGCAGCGCGCGCCACAGCTGCGCCTGCCAGTCGTCGCGGCTGAGCGGATCGTTGCGCTCCCACGCCTGCAGCCAGTCGCGGCGATACGCCTGATATTTGTCGTAGGCGCCGGCCAAGGCATCGGCCAGACCATAGCGCGCGTGCGCGTGTTCGCCGACCGCGGCGGAAGCGCCTGCGGCGCGCTGCAGATGTTGACGCACAGCGGACGGCAACGTCGCGGCGCTGTCGTCCAGCAGTGCGTACAGCTGCCAGCGCAGCGATGCGCGATCCCACGGCGAGGTGTCGGGCAGCTGCGGCTGCGCGCTGCGCAGCAGCCGCCAGACGAATTCCGACGGCGTGCAGATATCCAGATTGGCCGCGACGCCATAGCGTTCTGCCAGCGTCTGCTGCAGCCAGTGCCGCAGCGTGGGCTGCGGGATCAGCACCACGTCCGGCGCCAGCGAGTCGGGATCCGCCGGTGCCGCCAGACGCGCGCCCAGGTGCGCCGCGAGACGGTCGAGGCGATTGCCTGAAATCAGATGGAAGCGGGCGGAGGCAGAGGGCATCGTGACGACATGATGCCGGAGACGTCATGCGGACGCCTCCTCCCGTCTCCGCCGCAGCTTCATCAGCCCTGCGTGGGCATCGCACCGAGGTAATCGGCCTTGCCCACCGGCACACCGGCGTGGCGCAGCAGCGCATAGGTGGTGGTGCTGTGGAAATACACGTTGGGCAGCACGAAACCGAACAGATAGTCGGTGCCGATGAAGTGCATGTCGCCGCGCGTGCGGTTGGGCACCGTGATCGCGCGCGTCTCGGCGCCCGCGAACGCATCGGCAGACACCGAACGAACATAATCCACCGCACGCTGCACGCGCGCATCGAGTTCGGCAAACGTGGTTTCGTTGTCCTCGAACGCCGGCGCGTCGGCGCCGGTGAGGCGCGCAGCCGCGTTCTTCGCGATATCGGTGGCGATCTGCACATGGCGCACCAGCGGCAGCATATCCGGCGCCAGACGCATCGCGATCAACACCGCCGGGTCCCAGCCCTGGGCTTCGGCATGCGCCGCGCCTTTCGCCAGAATGTGCTGCAGTTGATCCATCGCGCGGGACAGCGGCGGAACGGTGGCGGCGTACAGCTCGATAGCCATGGTGTGGGCTCGGGAAATGCGGGAGGCGCAGTGTACGCCGCGACGGATCGATGCCGACGCCTGCCATCGTCGAAAACACATCGTTCCATGACCCCAGCGCAACGCTCAAGATGAACTGAGCGTATCAACCAGCGATGATGCGTAATGCGCAGGCTGGGCCGACAGGCCCGGCATGGCGACTTCGATGGGACTGCTGCTGTGGGCTTGTCAGCCCAGCCTGCGCTTCTGTCCAGCGAACGACGGTCATAACGAAACGCCGCTGAGAATTCAGCGGCGTTTCGTTATCCCATGCTGACACTAACCATCAAAACTTCTTGTCGACGTTGATCTGGAAGCCGTGGTCGGTGTCGTCGC
>JANOXT010000187.1:0-5297 GCA_031418555.1 Lysobacterales bacterium
GATGCGGGCGCTTTGCGGCGGGTCAGCGTTCCACCAGCGACTCGATTCCCGCGCCTCCGACCTGCATCAGCGCGCGGCGCGCACTGCCCCGGCCGGGGATGTGGATATCGGACACCAGATCCAGCAGCGGCACCAGCGCAAATGCGCGCTCGTGCAGATAAGGATGCGGCACGCGCAGTCCGGGCTGATCGATCTCGCGATCGCCGTACAGCAGGATGTCGAGATCGAGAACTCTTGGACCCCATCGGCCGCTGCCATCGGCGGCGCGCTCACGGCCGAAATCGCGTTCGATGTTCAACAGTTCATCCAGCAACACATTCGCCGCGAGTGCGGTTTCGATCGCGACGGCGGCGTTGACGAAATCGGGCTGGTTTTCCTGACCCCATGCGGGCGTGCGATACAGACGCGACACCGAGGCCACCCGGCTCCGCGGGACGGTCATCAGTCGATGCATGGCCGCGCGCAGCGTGACGGCGGCATCGCCGACATTACCGCCGAGGCCAACGAATGCGAGCACCGGGCTGCGGTCCGGCATCGCCTCGGGCACAGGTACAGGCACGGACATGGTCATGGGCCGATCGCGACAGGACGACGGCGGCGGCGCCGGCGTGGGCCGCGCGACTCGTCGGAGTCGCCGTCTTCAGCCGACACCGGATTCAGCGCCGCCACCTCCAATGCATGATCGGGATCGTGCTGGGCTTCGTTCCAGAATGCGACGTCTTCGGCGTGGCTGTCGGACGCCGACTGGCGCAGAAGCAGGAAATCGTAAGCGGCACGGAAGCGCGGATGCGCGAGCAGCCGGACGACGCGCTTGCGCTGACGCTGGGCGAACCGGGCCTGCAGCAGCCAGATCTCCTGCATCGGCAGCGAAAACCGGCGCGGCAGTGCAACCGTATTGACCTGGTGCAGCGTCACACGGTCTGCGGCACGGCGCTCGGCGTCGGCCGCATGCACACCCTGCGCCTGAAGCATCGCCAGCGTGCGGCAATATGCAGGCCATAGCAGCAGCGCGAACAGGAATGCCGGCGACACCGGCTCGTCGGCCGCGATGCGGGCATCGGTGGCGCGCAGACCTTCCAACAGCATCCGCCGCAGTGCGCCGCTGCGGTTGGACGCCAGTGCGACCGCGGTTTCCGGCAGCAGACCCGCCAACAGTCCGTGGCTTTCCAGTCCAAGAAAACTGGCTTCGGCATGACCGGACAAGAACAGCTTCAGGCATTCCTCGAACAGCCGGGCCGACGAGGCTTCCTGAAGCAGCGGCGCCAGCTTGGGAATGGGATCGGCGCTGGCTGGATCGATGGTGAAACGCAGTTTCGCCGCGAGCCGCACCGCGCGCAGCATGCGCACCGGATCCTCGCGATAGCGGGTATCCGGATCGCCGATGAGCTTCATGACGCGATTGTTCACGTCCTCGAAGCCGCCGATGTAATCGCGCACCGAAAAATCGCTGATGGCGTAGTACAGCGCATTGGCGGTGAAATCGCGGCGGACCGCGTCGTCCTCGATGCTGCCGTAGATGTTGTCGCGCAGCATCCGGCCTTCCCGATCCTGCTCGCGGTCGCCGCTGCCATCGTCGCTGTTGGCGCGGAAGGTGGCCACTTCGATGATCTCGCGGCCATAGACCACGTGCGCCAGACGGAAGCGGCGACCGATCAGCCGGCAGTTGCGGAACAGGTGCTTGACCTGCTCGGGCGTGGCGTCGGTGGCGATGTCGAAATCTTTCGGATGCTCGCCCAGCAGCAGGTCGCGCACCGCGCCTCCCACCAGAAAAGCGCCGTAGCCGGCCTCGTGGAGGCGGTACAGCACCCGCAGCGCGCTGGCACTGATGTCCTTGCGCGAAATGGCGTGCTGATCACGGGGAATGGTGCGCGGCGCGGTCGGCAGGAGGATGGGGTCGGTCATTGAAACCATGGTCGAAAGCGCGGGCGGGCCGGAGTGGATCCGGATGCTGACTCCGGGCCGTTGGTCATCCTCCGGATTGACCCGCTATACTAACAGCCTGTCCGCCCTCCACCGCTTGCTGCGGAAAAGGCGGAATCCAGGCGATGATTTTCGGGCCAGCTCCGCCCGCATCGTCGCCGATGGTGTGCAGTTCAACTGCTCCCTTCGTCTAGAGGCCCAGGACGTGGCCCTCTCAAGGCTAAAACACGGGTTCGAATCCCGTAGGGAGCACCAACGCCAGAAAGCCCGCGTCCCGGACGCGGGCTTTTTTTTTGTGACCATGGCGTGTTCGAGCATCGCCAGCAGCAACCGAGGCTTCGCGTATCGCGCGCCTCGCCTTACACTCCCGCCTTACAATCCCCACCTGCCCGCTATCGTCGCCACGGATCGAACCATGCCTTTCGTCGTCACCGAAAACTGCATCAAGTGCAAGTACACCGACTGCGTCGAAGTCTGCCCGGTCGACTGTTTCCACGAAGGCCCGAACTTCCTGGTGATCGATCCGGACGAGTGCATCGACTGCACTCTTTGCGAGCCGGAATGCCCGATCAATGCGATCTACCCGCAGGACGATGTGCCGGCCGGCCAGGAAGGTTTCGCCGCCCTCAACAGGGAGCTGTCGATGGCGTGGCCGGTGATCACCACACGCAAAGAGGGGCTGGCCGACGCCAAATCATGGGAAGGCAAGCCGGACAAACTTCCGCTGCTGGAGCGCTGAAGCAATATTCCGCATCGACATCGCAGACACCAGAACGGGCGCCCTCGGGCGCCCGTTTCGCATCCAACCGGAAGGATGCGTATCAGTTCTTGACCAGCGCCGCACGCAGCGCGGCGATCACCTTGTTGGCGGCGGCGTTGTCGGCCGGCTGTCCGCGCGGATCGACTGCCGATACATTGCTGCCGGCGCTGCCTTCGTTGATGCGGATCAGGAACTTCTGGCCTTCGTAATCGACGTCGAACGCGCCCAGCAGCTGCGCGCGGCTGGCGATGGTCAACCCCGGCGTGGCGGCCAACAGTTCGCCCACCCGCGCGAAGACGGTCGCCCGATCCCCCGGCACACTGAAGCCCAATGCACGCGTCGTCGGCTCGGCGCCCGGCAGGGATGAGCGCGTGACCGATCCGCTGGCGGTGGTCGCCAGACTGCGCTCGGCTTCGGTAGCGTCGAATGCCGGCGGAAACTCCAGCGGACGCTCATCGGCATTCATCGCATACACGTCCTTCTTGTGGAACCAGCTGCAGCCCGAAGCGCCAAGCACAGCGACGGACATCGCGATCACGATGGCGATCATCGCGGCACGGGACAGGGCATTGCGGTGGTTCTGACGGGTCGATGACATGGGTTCTCCTGGAAAAAACGATCCGGACACAGGCCCGGGAAGCGGTGGAATGCGGGTGGCGCGTGAAGCGGTCAACCAGCCCTTGCCGCACGTGCAGCGGGCGACGCCGACGCGGCGCGTTCGATCTCGACCGCATGGCCGGCGGCTGCGTCGGCATCGGCAGCGTACATCGGCGAAAGTGAGGTGAGCGGCAGACGCAGGCCGTGGCCGATGCCCTGGCGGGTGAGGATCGCCTTGAGCGGGATGGGATTGGGTTCGACGCCCATGAAATCGAAGATCGGCTGCAGCCCGGCATCGAAGGCCTCGGTCTCGGCGCGGGCGCCGTTACGGGCAAGATCGCAGAGGCGGCGCATCGCCGAAGGCATCACATTGGAGGCGACCGAGATCACGCCATCCGCGCCGGCCAGCATCGCGCGCGCAGCGGTCGGGTCGTCGCCGGAAAAAATCGCGAACGACGAAGAGCGCAGCGCCAGCAGTTCGTCCATTCGCGCGGGGTCCGCGAGGGCTTCCTTGATCGCAACGATACGCGGATGGCCAGCCAGCTCGGCAACGGCTGCGGGCAGCAGATCGCAGCCGGTTCTGCCCGGAACGTTGTACAGCACCACCGGCAGCCCGCCATGGTCGGCGACCGCGCGGTAATGGGCGATCAGACCAGCCTGGGTCGGCCTGACATAGGGCGGCGTAACCACGAGGGCGATGTCTGCGCCGAATGCCGCTGCGCGGCGGGTGAGGTCAATGGTTTTCGCGGTATTCGACAGGCCTGTGCCGGCCAGCACCGGGATCCTCCCGGCGACCACCGCAACGGCGCGGCGCAGCAGGGTTTCGTATTCACCGTCGGACAACGCGTTGGCCTCACCGGTCGATCCGGCCACCACAACGCCCTGGATACCCGCTGCGAGCTGCGCTTCGAGCAGACGGTCCCATGCCGGAAGATCGAGTTCGCCGTCAAGGCCGCCAGACGCCGTAAACGGGGTCGCCAATGCAGTAATGCTGCCGGACAGATGCACGCGGATGCCCTGATTGCCTGAAGGTTCTGGGGGGGGAGGCGCGGGAATCCAGCGCCTTGGGTTTCGGATGTTACTTGGGAAGGTCTGAACACTCCATCCTCCGCGAACCCGCGTCGCCGCGCCAAAGCGGGCCGCTGGCACTGGGTGAAGCACACAAGCAGCCATTCGAATCAACGGGTTGCATCGAGGCATGCAGACTGCCCGGAATACCTGCCGCACGCCTTGGAGGCGCACATCAGACTACGCTTGCGGCCTGAAACCACCGCCAAGTATGCTGGCGCCGTCCGGACCGCGCGTGACGCGACCGGACCCTCGACCGAACCATTTCGCAACACTTTCCCTCGCCGCGGACGCCAACTTGACCGATTCTGTTACCGCCGCACGGCCTGCGCCGAACGAAAACTACCTGCTGATCAACGCCTACACGACGCATCCGCAGTCGCCGCTGTTGTCGGTGACCCGCCGCATCGCCGACAGCGGATGCAATCTGGTCGATGCGCGTCTGTCCACCGTAGGCCGCGATGTTTCGGTGACTGCGCTTGCGATCGGCCCTTGGGACGCCATCGCCAAGCTCGAAGCCATGCTCACCAAGCTGGAACGCGAGGAAGGCTTCAAGTTGATCTGGTACCGCACCGGCCCCAAGTCGATGCAGTCCAACCTGCTGCCTTACATCGTGGAAGTGGTGGCCGCCGACAAGCCGGGCATCCTCTTCCAGCTGGCCGATTTCTTCGACCGCCAGGGCATCACCATCGAAAGCCTGCACTGCTCGCGCTACCGCGCGATGCAAACCGGCGCCGAGATGTTTTCCGCCCAGATCACCATCGGCGTACCGTCGGACATGCATATCGCCGGCCTGCGCGACGACTTCCTCGAATTCTGCGACCACCTGAATCTCGACGCCATTATGGACCCGATGAAATTCTGACGATGACCAACGCAATCCCTGCGGCACAAGCCGGCAAAGCCCTCCCGGAATCGGCCCTCTCGCTGCCGCTGGCGCTTTCCGACGGCA
>JANOXT010000188.1:0-12844 GCA_031418555.1 Lysobacterales bacterium
TGAATGAAGCCTGGATTATCGGCCGGAAGATGTTTGCGGAATCCGGTTTCCGCACGATCGAGTGCTAACTGCACGCGATCGAAGCGGCCGGCCGCCAGCCAGATGCCGCTCAGACTCATTGATGCCATGGCTCGATCAAGCGCGGACAACGGCAAACTGTCGAGACTCGCCATGAGTCGGTCGGCTGCCGCGACGGCTTCGGTATGTTTGCCGAGACGACTTTGCGACCGGGCAAGATTCGACATCGCGATCGCGCGCCACCGCAAGTAAGTCGGGGTAGTGTCGGGCAGGCCGCGAATCGCAGCTTCCGACGCCTGCGCAGCTTTCTCGAACTCGCCCATGAGCATCAAAGTCCCGCCGCGCTGACCGTCGATCTTCGCAATCAGGGGCGCCTTGTCAGGTCGTAGCGATACTTGGATAGCACGCAGGGAATCAAAGTTGCCGAGCGCTTCCTGATAACGCCCTAGGTCGTTCAGGAGCGCCGCGCGAAAACCCAAGCCGTTGGCAGTGACCGTGCTGCGCTCTCCGTACATAGCGCGTGATTTATACAGCGACTGGTCCATATATTTCAGTGCTTCGTCATATCGACCGTAACGATAGTGAAAGGTGGAGATGACCATCCAGACTTCGATCCAGTCGGGAGCATCCGGCGTCAGCGTCTTGTTCGCCAAAGCCAACAGGGCGTTGAGCCTTTTTTCGCCGGCGATTGGCGTACTTTCATCCTGGGTGCTCAGATTAAGTGACTTGATCGCCAATGCCATGCGATCTTCGGTTGCGGTATCCCGATCGTGATCAACCATGTTCTGAGCCTGTTTCAACAGCTTTTCGGCCAGGGCGTACTCATTCCACCCGATTGCAGCGTTTGCGTATTGCATCAATGCACGTAACAATCCGGTGCGATCTTCACGGGCTCTCGACTTCCGGATCTGCAGCATCTTTTGAAAGCTGGTGTCTGCCTCATCGAAACGTTCAAGATCGTTCAAAGACTGTCCTCGTGCAGCGTGAGCGCGCGCCAGAAGAGCCGGATACTGGTTTTTTTCGCTGGCGCCCATCTGGTTGATCATGCGCAGCGCGGCATCCGCCGTCTTCAGTGCGGGCTCCGGGTCTCCGATCAAAGCATAAATCTCGGCGACAGTGACAACAGAAGCCACGCTCCGCCACGTGCTGTCCAGCATCCGTTGATCGGTGTTGTTTTCCCAGCTGCGGCGCTCGCTGCGCAGGAGTTCCTGGATTTTCGCCTGCGCCTGCGGGTTGCCAGGCGGCGACAGCGCAAGCAGCACCGAGGCCTGCATGTCCTGTGCCACCAGTGCGTTTTTTTCCGCGGCAAGCGCGCGCGTGCGCTCCTTCGACAGCTGCAGGACGAAGGCTCCGATCAGCAGCGTGAACATTGCGGCTGTGGCCAGAGGCCAAAGATTGCGCCGGCAGAATTTACCGGAGCGCACCCACCATGCCTGCCGGGACGCGCTGAGCATGCGTCCGGCCAGAAAGTGGTCGATATCCGTGCGCAATGCTGCGATGGACGGATAACGGTCGGACGCCTGTATTTCGGTAGCATAGGCGACGACGCGGCGCAGGTCGGTCGGAATGGATGCCCGGGTGTTTTTTTCGGCAAGCACATCAGCGATGGCGGTAGTCTGCTTGCATCGTTTGCGCTCAGACAGCCCGCCGTTGCTGAGCATTTCGAACAGCAGCAGCCCGGCGGCATAGACGTCGGTGGTTGTGGTCGGGTGTTCTCCTGCCCGCTGCTCCGGCGCAGCATAGATCGGCGTATATGCGCCGGCCTGCGTTTGCAACGCGTCTTCTTCCAGCTCACGCCCGATGCCGAAATCGATCAGCGAAATCGTTCCGTCGCTGCGAACCAGGACATTCGATGGTTTCAGATCCAGATGCAGAATCAAGCGCTGATGCGCATGTTCGATGGCATCGCATATCTGACGGAACAACTCCAGCCGCTCGCGCAGCGGTGGATGTTTATTTTCAAGGAATTTCGGAAGCGGGATGCCTTCCACGTATTCCATCACCAGAAAAGGAACGCCATCGTGGGTTTCGCCGCCATCAATAAACCCTGCGATGCCGCGATGATTCAACGCCGCCAGCAAAGTACGTTCGCGGATCGCTTTGCGTCTGAAGGTCTCGCTTGCGCTGCCTGACATCAATTTCAGCGCGACCCGCTGGGCGCGACCGTCGATATCGCGCTCGGCCAGAAAGACCCGCGCCATGCCGCCTTCCCCAAGCGGCTCGATGATGCGATAGCGTCCGATCCATTGCGGAATCTGCACTGAAGCACTCATGACGCGGTGAAGCGTCTGCGCAAAAGGGTTTCCGCTGTTGTCGTCGTTCGCCAATAGCGTTTCGACTTCGGCGCGAATGTCCGGATCCGCTTCGTTGTGAAGCAGAAAATCCCTGCGCGCTTCAGGTGGAAGTTCGCAAACGTCGTGGAAAAGACGCTCTATGCGTGAAAAACCAGTCATCGGATTTGCAATGTCATGCGGAACGATCAGGTTGTGGCGTGGGCGGATTCAACCGGGCGCGCAGCCATGACCTGCAAAACCGCAGCTCGCGTTCGACTGTGCTGAGGCTCAGGCGCATGACGTCGGAAATCTCTACCTGTTCCAAGCCAATGATGAAAGCGAGTTCGGCGATTCTGCATTTTCTGGGGTCCAGGCGTTCCAGTTCGACCAGCGCCTGTTCGGCATCGATCCATTCGTCGATCGTCAAACGCGCCTGATCTTCGACAAAAGTCATGCCGATATTGTCCAGCGACGTGGTCTCGCCATGCCCGCGTTTTTCGGCATCGCGCCTGCGCACCAGATCCAGCAAGGTGTAGCGCACCGCACTGGCCGCGATCTTGAACAGCTGTTCGCGATCTTCGGCGGCGCTTGGCGATTGGATCAGTTTGATCAGCACTTCGTTGACCAGTTCGGTCGGATCGACGATGTAGCGCGCCTGTTCGCTCAATCGCCTTCTTGCGATATTTTTGAGGTGTTGATAGATGGCAGCGGTTAGCTGATCGCGCGCGGCTTGATCGCCGCCCTGCCAGCGGACCAGCAGCTGGGTCAGATCGCCTTGTTCGGTCACTGGATCTGAGGTGTCGACGGATGCGTGGTTCACGGCGTTCGCGAAGAATCGATATGCGCAAAACGCTACCACACATCGACAGCGGCATCGCTTCGCTGCACCGTTCAGCAGGTGCCTGCAGCGCCTGCCAGCGAATCTTCAAAACGGCATGAAGGGTTTTTTGCGGTTTTTACGACAGGGTTCTTTCGCTTGCGCAGGATGCGCTGTCGTCCGCGCCTGCAGCATGTCGACAAGCGACGGGCTCATGGACCGGTCGCTACCGCGGACCAGACTGCGCTGAGATCAGCCGCCTGCCAGCGGTGTGAGCAGGCGGCGCCCGCTGCCAGCGGCGTGGAAGCTGTCTGGCGTCAGCGCATCGGTGTTGCCGTCGGCGACCAGCGCCTCGTTTTGCCATGGAATCACCGCTTTGGGCCCGGCGACATAGGTCTGCCATTCTCCGTAACCGGGCAACGACTTGTTCGCAATAAAATAATCGACTGGCATGGTGCCGAGCCAATAGGCCTTTTCCGCCTCGGGACCTGATTTCGGGGTGACGAACGTCCAATGTTTGATCGCGGCGACGCTGTTACGCGCGAATGCATTCCGCCAGTTCGCCATCTCGGATTCGCTGCCGATCACGCGAAGGTTGACGTGACTGGCCTGCGCATCGATCACTTTGCCGTCGCGCCCGATCTTGACGATCACAAACACGGTTCCCGAAATCTGCGCATCCAGCAATCCCTGGGGATAGGCAGGCAACTTTTGGTGGGTCCGATCGATAGCGACGGACTCGTCCGGTTTACCGCTCTCGAAGCTGGCGCTGCGCAGTTCCACCGAATAACTGCCGTCATCGAGTTTCTTGCCGATGAACAGCAGATTCATTTTTGAGCGGCTGACCGCATTGCTCTGCAGCAGGACCGGTTCGAATTTCCACTGCGGCAATATCCGGGCTGCCATGTCGACGATGCCTTTGGGCAGTTTTTCCTGCTGGTCCAATGCGTGCGTGACGACGTCGCCGGCTGGTGAGATGTCGATGGTGCCGGTAACACGCAGCGCGGATTCAACCTGCTTGCGCACGGCGCCGGGACCTTTTTCGGCATACACCGACACACTGCAGACCAGCAGGGCACACAGAATGAAGAGGCGGTGCATGGGGCGGTCCTAGTGATGAAAGACGAGGTACAGAATAGCGAGATTGCGGCATTCGCGTGCGGCGGTTAAGGTCAGACGCGGAGGTGCGTATGCACGGTGATGGTTTACAACTGGCGTTGGTCTTTCTGCTGGCCGCGGTAATCGCGGTGCCGCTGTTCAAACGTTTCGGGCTGGGCGCGGTACTGGGCTATCTTGCGGCCGGCGTGGTGCTGGGCCCGTTCGGGGTCAAAGTCATCAAAGATGCCGAGCCGGTGCTTGCAGCGAGCGAAATCGGCGTGGTCATGATGCTGTTCGTGATCGGCCTGGAGCTGTCGCCCAGCCGGTTGATGGTGATGCGTAAGCCGGTGTTCGGCGCCGGCGGACTGCAGGTGCTGCTGACGGGCGTGTCGCTGGGGGCGATCGCGATGGCGGTCGGGCTGGGCTGGAAAGCGGCGCTGGTGATCGGCGTGGCGCTGGCGCTGTCGTCGACGGCGGTCAGCCTGCAGCTGTTGTCCGAGCGCAAGGCGCTGAATACCGAGCATGGCCGCCTGGCCTTCGCAATTCTGCTGTTTCAGGATATTGCGGCCATTCCGCTGATCGCGGCGATCCCGCTGCTGGGCGTGGCTGCGGCTAGTCCGGATCCGGTGTGGAAGGATCTGCTCAAAGCGTTGGCCGCGATCTTCGCGGTGGTGATCGGCGGCCGCTATCTGCTGCGGCAGCTGTTTCGTCTCGCCGCGCGCATCGGCGTGCCCGAGATGCTGACCGCCAGCGCGCTGCTGGCGGTATTAGGCGCAGCGTGGGCGATGTCGCTGGCCGGGCTCAGCATGGGCCTTGGTGCGTTTCTCGCCGGCGTCCTGCTGGCCGACTCCGAATTCCGCCACGAGATCGAATCGCAGATCGAACCGTTCAAAGGCCTGCTGCTCGGGCTGTTCTTCATGGCGGTCGGCATGAGCATCGATCTGACCTTGATCGCCGCCGAGCCGGGCATGATCGTGCTCGCCACGCTGGGGCTGTTGACGATCAAGGCCGCGCTGCTGTTCGGTATTGGCCTGCGTCCGGGACGGCTTGAGTGGCGCGAGGCGCTGCAGTTGGGTGCGGTGCTGGCCCTGGGCGGCGAATTCGCGTTCGTGGTGATGTCCGAATCGGTGAAGGCGGGTCTGATTGACGGCGCCCTGCAGAACCGGCTGGTGGCGATCGTAGGGCTATCGATGGCGCTGACCCCGCTGTCGCTCATCGCGGTGGCGCAGGTGCTGCGCCGATTCCCGGCGACCGCGCCCAAACGCGCGTTCGACACGATCCCGGACGGTCATCCACAGGTGATTCTGGCGGGCTTCGGTCGCTTCGGCCAGATCGTGGCGCGGATCCTGATTGCGCAGAAGATTGCGTTCGTGGCGCTGGAGACGGACGCCGAACAGTTGGACACCGTGCGCCGCTTCGGCAACACCGCTTATTTCGGCGATCCCTCGCGTCCGGATCTGCTGCGCGCCGCAGGTGCGCAGCATGCGCGCGTATTCATCAACGCGATCGACCACCGCGACGCCAATCTGCGCACCACACGGGTCGTGCGCAGGCTGTATCCGGATCTGAAGATCTTCGCCCGCGCGCACGATCGCCGGCATGCGTGGCAGTTGATGGATCTGGGCGCGGCTGCGACCCGCGAAACCTTCGCGTCGGGTCTTGAGATGGGCCGCGACGTGCTGATCGAACTGGGGATGTCGCCTGAGCAGGCCACGCAGCGTGCGCAGAAATTCCGCAAGCACGACGAGGAGCTGCTGGCCAGCCAGCATCTGATCTACGACGACGACGAAGCGCTGATGGAAAGCGCGAAGCAGGCGCGCAGCGAACTGGAGCAGCTGTTCGAAGCGGATATCGAGCGTGAAGGTGCTGCCACCACCGACGACGCCCGTTGAGCGCCGCCTGTTGCTGAATCTGCTGAATTATTTCGGCTGCGCGAATGTATTGCCGAAGAAATCGCCGGCATTCCACGCGGGTCGCTGCACTGCATCGCCGACCAGCTGGCCGATCCGGGCATTGAGCTTCGCCAGTCGCAGCGCATCGCCGTAAGCGATCGGCAGCGTGGCTTCATCGCTGGGCTGGTGGTAATGCTCGCGCAGGAATTTGCGCAGCGCCATCTTCGGTTCGCGCACGCCGTCAACGGACACCGTGCCGCCGTTGAGGTAGACCGCGGGAATTCCGGCGCGGATGAAGGCGTACTGGTCGCTGCGCACGAACACCACTTCCTCCGGGAACTGATCGGGCGAAAGCGCCATACCCAGTTCTTTCGCCGCGGTGTCCAGCGCGGATTTCAGCGTGGAGTGTTCGATGCCGATCGGCACCACATCCTTGCTCGGCGCCAACAGCACCGGCATGTCCATGTTGACGTTGGCGACCAGCGATGTTGCCGCGACGATTGGATGGGATGCGAACCATTCGGCGCCCAGCAGGCCTTTTTCCTCGGCGGTCAGCGCGATAAACAGCAGCGAGCGCTTCGGTGCGGATTTTTCCGCATGCAGAATGCGTGCGGCTTCGAACATGATGGAAACGCCGAGTGCGTTGTCGAGCGCGCCGTTGTAGATGCTGTCCTCGACACCCTTTTCGTCCTTGACCGGCGCGCCGATGCCGATGTGGTCCAGATGCGCGGTGTAGGCGATGTGCTCAGCGGCGAGCGCCACGTCGCTGCCGGGGAGCTTCGCGACCACATTGCGCGATTGGGCGGGCTCGATTTTGGTGCGCGCGGCCAGTGCGAGCGTGCCCGGCAGCGCGAAGCCTTTCAGCGTGCCGTCCGCTGCGGCTTTGAACAGCGCCGCCGCGGGCTGCGGCCCATCGGCGAAGATCAGATCGGCCGCCGCAGCGCTGACGTTCGCGGATGCGCGCAGTTCCGGAAACGTGCTGATGCCGGTGCCGTCGGCGCTGCGCAGGCGCATGCCGGAGCGCTGCCAGTTGTCGGCGCCCCGTGCCCACGGCGTGCGCGCTTCGTCCTCGGGCGTGTTGACGAACACCGCGCCGATCGCGCCGCGTTCGGCGAGCACCCGCATTTTCTCGCGGCTGGCGCTGTAGAACGCACGGCGGTCGTTATCGAAACGCGCAGGCGCGCCTGAGAACAGCACCGCGATCTTGCCGCGCACATCGAGACCAGCGAAATCGTCGTGGTTCAGTTCCGGGGCGTGCACGCCCTGACCGACAAACACCGCCGGCGCTTCGATCGCGTGCTCGGCGGCGTTGAAGTTGAGCGCGGGGAGAAACTGCTCGCGGAAGCGCAGCGCGATGTCGCGGCCATTGCGCTTCACAGTCAGCGCCGCACCTTCGGCTTCGCGCGTGGCTTTCAGCAGCGGCACGTTCTGGAAGTAGGTGCCGTTGTCGCCCGCCGGCTGCAGCCCGATCTCGCGGAAGCGCTTCGCTGCGTATTCCGCAGCCAAATCGTAGCCGCGGGTGCCGGTTTCGCGGCCTTCCAGCTTGTCGTCGGCCAGATAGTTCACATCGTCGGCGATGCGTTGTTCCTCCACGGTCAGCGGTACGGCCGCCACCGGCGGCGGCGCGGAGACGCTGAGCGACGGTTCGGCCGGTTCGGCTTCGCGTTGGCAGGCGGCGAGGGTCGCAAACAACAGCAACGCGGCAAGACGGGCCATCGGCCGGCTCCGGAACAGGGGAGGCCGGAAACTAGCACCGGCGCGCGGTGCGGACAATGGACCCGGCCATGTCCGGCTGACGTAACATCGTGGTCTGCCCGCTACTGGAACCCTGCATGTCAGCGACCGCCATCGCCACGCCGCCCGCGCCGTACGAGCGCAAGTTCCTGCTGTTGGTCGTGATCGCCGCGCTGATCGTGTCCGGCATTGCGCCGAAAGATCGCCTCACCTGGCTGCTCGAAGTGGTATGGGTGATCGTGGCGATTCCGATCATCGCCCTGAACTGGCGCCGTTTTCCCCTGACCCGGCTGCTGTGCTGGCTGCTGGCGGCGCATGCGCTGGTGTTGATCCACGGCGGCGCCTACACCTATGCGGAAACGCCGCTGGGTTTCTGGCTGCGCGATACCTTCGCTGCGCTGGGCTTCGAGGTGGTGCGCAATCCGTGGGATCGCGTCGGTCATCTCATGCAGGGTTTCGTGCCGGCGATCCTGGGCCGCGAACTGCTGCTGCGCCGCACGCCGCTGCGCCGCGGTGGTTGGCTGGTCTATCTGGTACTGGCTGTCTGTCTGAGCTTCAGCGCCTTCTTCGAACTGATCGAATGGTGGTCTGCGCTGATCTACGGTGCGGATGCCGACGCGTTTCTCGCCACCCAGGGCGATGTGTGGGATACGCAGTGGGACATGTTCCTGTGCCTGCTCGGCGCCACGCTGTCGCTGCTGCTGTGGTCCCGACTGCACGATCGCCAGCTGGGTCTGCGGGCATGATCCGCAACGTCCGTCTGCGAGTGCAAAGGAACAGGCATGAAAAAGTAGGGCCGGTGAAAAGCAGATCCCTTCCTGGGGTTCGCCAGCGTTCGGGATGACAGAAATATGCGGAACCTGAAATTTTGAACAGGCTCTGAGACATATTGAGCTGCTGGTAGAGCCCTGCCCATAAAAAATGCCAGTCAGGCTTAGCCGACTGGCATTAGGCTTGCCCCACCTCTTTCAGAATTGTACGGAGCCTGAGAGGTCAGAAGCTGCCGACCGCTGCTGGATCCTTCGACGCTGGGATAGCGCCATTGGCATCGCTTGCGATCTTAGTCGATGCGGCACCGCCGTCGACCCAATAGCCGCCGTCGTATTCGTACTGCGTCATTCCGTCGGCATCGACGTAGGTCCGGGTCACGTACTTGTCGACATAGCGCGGCATGGAAGCATTCATATCGCTGGCGTATTCGTGACCATAGTAAGCGCCGCAATGTGCCGGCATCTGGTTGCTGATCTCGTACTCACCATCGATGCCGGTCCATGTCCTCAGCGTCTGGTTCAGCGTGGCAGCGTCACAGCGACCAGCGCCGTTGGCCATCGCTTCGACAAGCGAACTCATCTGCGGTGTTTCGTTGGCGGCCGGGCACAGCTTCAGGAAATTCAGGCGCTTTTCGATCATTCTCCAGAATTTCCAGTCGGTGATCCCGAAATACCGGGCGAGCGACGCGGCACATTCGCTAGGAGGACTACCCGTAGCCAGACAAAGGATGACTTCGCAAGCAGTGGCTTCGTCGCCACCGGTCATGAGAGCTTGGTTCTGCTTGGTGATATTGTCGACCATTGCCTGCATATCGTCAGTCAGACCCGTGCTGGTCTGCGAGTCATAGCCTTCGGGTTTCGCCGAATTGGCACTGCCCTCCTCGTATCCCGCAGGCCGCTGCGAGGCAACATCATCGTAGCCTTCCGGCCGCTCTGTAGAGGAACTACTGAAGCCTTCGGGCAACTCACCCGAGGAACTGGTGCTCTGTGCGCTGACAGGTGTGGATGAGGCTGCAAGAGCCATCGCCAGTGCGAGCGCGGACATCACGCGGTAATTCATGGACTTCTCTCCTGATAGTCAAATCGCATCGGCGAGAAGGACCGCCTTGGCGAACTCGAGTGCTTCTCGTAATCGCCCGGTATGCCCGAGCCCCAACCGCTGAAAACGCTCCCGCATTGAGGCAATCACCAGACTCGTCAAGACGTTCGATTTTGCTGCGGAAACTCCCACGTTCAGACTAACGGAGTTCGATGCTCTTTTGAAAGCATCCTTTGCACTGCCGGGCCGCTGGTGTCAAAAACAACCAACAGGCCGCCGAACCACTTATAACTTATTGATTATCAACATAATATTCTGTCGTGCAACGCTATTTTGCAGCGCAGTGGGCCTCGGTATGGGGCAACCGCTTGTCGGAATGCCGTTCCGCCTGGCGCATTCAGGGTGGATCTACAGCATCCGGCGGCGGACGCGACCGAAACGGCAGCACCACGCCGCGGGCTTCCTCTGGGCGTTGCCACAGCACAGGGACTTCGGTCGGGGTGGGCAGCTCCAGCTCGGTATCGTCCGCAGGCGCGGTCTCGCTCTCCAGCTCCCAGCTGTACAGCTTGCGCGGCGGAACCGGGTCGGCGTGACGGAACAGCAAGGCCGACAGAACCCCGCCCAGCGCACCGCCCAGATGCGACTGCCACGACACGCCGGGTTCCTGCGGCAATACCGTCAGCAGCATCCCACCATAGAGGAAGAACGCGATCATCGCCGCCGCGATCGACGGCCGGTCGCGGCGCAGCAGGCCGAGTGCGAACACCAGAAACATCAGGCCATGGGTCAGCCCGCTGGCGCCGAGGTGATGGCTGCCGGGTTCGCCCAGCAGCCACGCCCCCAGTCCGGAGCCCAGCCAGAAGATCGGCAGCGCGCGTAGGGTCGCCCTCGGGTAGACGCTGCCGGCGAGGGTGCCCAGCAACAGCAGCGACGCTGCATTCGCGGCGATGTGTTCCACCGAACCATGCAGCAGCGGCGCGGTCAGCAGGCCCCAGAGGCCCTGCATGCTCAACGCAGTGACGGTGAAAGGACGGTAATCCTCACCCTGCTGCAGGGCGAACACCGCAGCCAGTACCAGCACGAAGCCGAGACTGACGTTCAGCGCCTGCAGCAGGCGCCCGCGGTCGGCGGCGCGCTGTGCGGGGGTGTCGGGAAGATCTTCCGGTGTGTGCAGTTGCATCAGGAATCTGTGGTGCCGATGGCGGTTCCGATCAAGGCCGCAGGCCGCCGCCAGCGCTGCAACGCTGTGGAATGCTCCTGGCGACCAAGCGGCGTCGGAGGACTAAAACGACGACATGATGTCCAGAATCGTCCAACGCAGAATCGTCCAGAGCCAGTCCCAGACCGAGCCCAATTCGGCATCGCTGAATGTAATCGTCAGCCAGCGCAGGAGCGCCGCGCCCGCAAAGATTGCGACGCCTCCCGCGAGCAGACACAGCAGACCGATGCCGACCGGCATGAGCGACGCTTCCGCTACGATGCCGCGGGCGGGTGTGCCGGCCGCAGCAGGCTGAGCACCACGGTCGCGGCGATGGTGGCCGCGACTACGCCCAAGGACACCAGGATCGAAATCTTGTAGATATCGATCAGCAGCATCTTCGCGCCGATGAACATCAGCACCAGCGCCAGACCATATGGCAGCAGATGGAAGCGGTCGGCCATGCCGGCCAGCAGGAAAAACATCGCACGCAGGCCCAGTACCGCGAACACGTTCGAGGTCAGCACGATGAACGGGTCGCCGGTGATCGCGAAAATCGCTGGTATCGAATCCACCGCGAAAATCAGATCGGTCACGCCGATCAGCACGATCACCACGAACAGCGGCGTGTACCAGCGTTTGCCGTCTTTCAGAACGCTGAGCAGATGGCCGTGATAGTCGGAGGTCAGCGGCAGATGGCCGCGCATCCACTTGAGCACCGGATTCTTCTCAAGATCCGGCGCCTTGCCCGCGGCGAGCATCATCTTGATGCCGGTCAACAGCAGGAACGCGCCGAAGACGTACAGAATCCAGTGGAATTTGGCGAGCAGGAACGCGCCGGCGAAGATCATGATCGCGCGCAGCACGATGGCGCCCAGCACGCCGATGATCAGCACTTTCTGGCGCTGTTCCTCCGGCACCGAAAAGAACGTGAATACCATCAGGAACACGAAGATATTGTCGACCGCCAGCGATTTCTCGACCAGATAGCCGGTCAGGAATTCCAGTGCGACGCGATTGCCGACAACCTCGCCGGCCTGCTGGCCGACGTACCACCACAGCCCGGCATTGAACGCCAGCGCCAAGCCAATCCAGCCGATGCTCCAATACACCGCTTCTTTGAACGTCACCTTGTGTGGCCCGCCGTGGCGCATCAGCACCAGATCGACCAGCAGGGCGACAACCACAAGCGCGGCGAACGCGCTCCACAACAACGGACTACCGATCGTATTCATGCAGATGCTCCAGTCGGAAACGAAAACGCCCAACCGCGAGGCTGGGCGTCTGTCTCCCGGACCGTTGGATCGGGCCGTGCATGAAATACATGCGCTGAAACGGGACACACCTTCGCCAGGCGGCGAAGGTCTCGCTCGCAGCCGCCGACACTGGATCTGCCGTAACGACTGCCGCCGGGCCGGAGCTGGGCGAACCCAGACTCGTATTGACGACCGCGACGAATGGGAGCTACTCCCCTTCAGAACCGCAGATCGTCCGTGAAAGCCAAGGTGCTGTCAATCGACACTACAATACGAACATGAACGAAAACACTGCCCAGACCACCCTTCCGCAGATCCATCTCAAGAACAGCTGGACCTCGCGACACCCCTGGATTTTCCAGAAGCTGGTCGAGAAACCGACTCAGCGCCCGAAGCCCGGCAGTCTGGTCGACATCATCGGCAACGACGGCGTCTGGACCGCGCGCGGTTTCTACAACGGCCACTCGCGCATCTCGCTGCGTCTGCTTGAACGCAACCCGGATATCGCCGTCGACGCCGCGTGGTTCTCGCGCAAGATCGCCGAGGCCGTGAGCCTGCGCCGCGATGTGCTGAAGCTGGATGCCGTCAGCAACGCTTGGCGCGTGGTGCACAGCGAGGGCGACGGCCTCAGCGGTCTGGTCGTCGACCGTTACGACGATCTGCTGGTGGTCGAATACTTCAGCGCCGGCATGTTCCGCTATCGCGAATGGATCTACGCGGCATTGCGCGAACAGTTCCCCGGCTGCCGC
>JANOXT010000189.1:0-5740 GCA_031418555.1 Lysobacterales bacterium
GTGAAGATGGTGGTGCCCACTTTGGGTAATTTGGTATGCGGCATGCGAGGGTCCATAAAAATTATCGATTCCGATCGAAGTCGTTCGCGAAAGGGCGCAACACACCTTCGCACAGGTGCAGAGAGTTTACGGGGCGTCGCATCCGGGTTAAACCTTGGCGCATGCAATCGACCCTGCTCCATGCCAGCGAATCTCGAATCTGCGAACTGGTGCGCGCCTATCTGGCCGCGGAATACCGGTGGGAGCTGGATGGAGACTGGTTGAACCTGCTGCTTGGCGAACCTGCTCATGACCTTGCCCGCCGCTTCCCGGAAGCAGCGCAGTTCGGGCTGCTGACGGCTTGGGATCCGTACTCGATCGAGCGCCCCGAAGCGGTCAATCGGGCTGCGGACGAGGCCCTGCAGCAGAATCTGCTCGACAGCGGCAAGACATTTCGTCCAGCCTTCTCTTCGGCGGCGAACCGCTCGTGGCGGGAACCAAGCTGGCTGGTGGTCGATCTGCCCTTGGCCGAGTTCGATGCGCTTTCGCGTCGCTATGAACAGTTGGCCACGCTGCACTGGGCCGCAGGAGAAGCTGTGAGGATGCGGGTGGATGCGGTCCAACCGCGCGGGTTGCAGCACCATGCCGCCATCGACTGGCTGCGGGACTGAACAAACGCCAAGCCCGCCGCGTGGTTCCGAGTTCCTGCTCCACGCCCCGGCACCTACTCTTCGGGCCCCATCCAAAGCCCGGGTGAATTCGTTGTCGGATCAGCCGTTGTCGGATCAGCCATTGTCGGAGCAGCACGTGACGGAAGCGTTCACAGCCTTGTACATCGCGACGCTGCCCGAGATATACACTGCGGCCGAGTACAAATGGGAGCTGCACGGCCAGTGGTGGCCGCTGCGGATCGGCGAACGCGCCCATGCCCTCGACGAGGCTTTTCCGGATGCAGCACGCTTCGGCATGTTGACCGCATCGAATCCGGGCTTCCTGATCCGCACCGATACCGAAAACCGCGCCGCGGACCTCTTGCTGCAGCGGGAGCTGGAACGTCTGCAGCTGCAGCATCGTCCTGGCTTCGCGGTTGCGCAGAATCGGGCGTGGAAGGCCTACAACTGGCTGGTGATCGATCCGGACGAGGCCACCTTCGACGCACTCGGCCTCCAATTCGGTCAAATCGGCACTCTATTTTGGCCCCGCGGCACAGCGGTCAGGCTGAGAATGCGGGCGACGCGACCCGAGACGTTGGCCGAACGTCCGGATATCGACTGGGTCGGCGTGGCGGCTTCAAGCCCTATCGACGCAATCGACTCAATCAGCGCAATCAGCGCAGCCAACCCGTAAAATTGCCGGCTTCGGCTGGAACGCAGCCGCAATGCGTCCCCATGCCTGCCTGAGATGACCGATTCATCCGTCCATGCGCCTCCGCTGCTTGCAGCGCACGGGCTGAGTTTTGCGCGCAACGACGCACCGGTATTCGGCCCGCTCGATTTTGCGGTGGACGCCGGCGAAGCGCTGCTGATCAAGGGCGACAACGGCGCAGGCAAGACCACGCTGCTGCGGGTGCTGGCCGGGCTGCTGCGCCCCGAATCGGGCCGGATCGACATCGACGGCCACGGCACCGACGCCCCGGCACGGACCCGCGCACTGGCCTACCTCGGCCATTTGCCGGCGCTGAAGGCCGATCTGGGCGCGCTGGAAAATCTCGACTTTCTTTGCGGCCTGCAGGGGCTGCGCCGCGGCCAGTCGCCCGATGCGGCGATGCGGATCGTCGGTCTGGACGGCTATCAGGATGCCCTTGCGCGCCAGCTTTCGGCCGGTCAGAAGAAGCGACTGTCGCTGGCGCGGATCTGGCTGTCGCCGGCGCCGGTGTGGCTGCTGGACGAGCCCTACGCGAATCTTGATCTGGACGGCATTGAACTGGTCAACCGCATGGTGCAGGCGCATCTGCGCGAAGGCGGCGCGGCGCTGGTCACCACCCACGGCGCCTATGCCGCGCCGCCGGTGCGCACCCGCGAACTCATGCTGAGGCGTACGGCATGACCGTCGATCCGCAGCGCTCAACGCGCATGAGTATCTCCGGCAGCGCGCCATCGCTTCCGGGTGCGGCACGCGCCCTGCTCGCCCGCGACCTGCGTCTGCTGTGGCGCCGCCGTGGCGATGCCCTGCAGCCGGCGCTGTTCGCATTGATCGTGGTGGTGCTGTTCGCGCTGGCGCTGGGCAACGATCCGCGCCTGCAGGCGAAGGTCGCTGCCGGCGTGCTCTGGGTCGCCGCGCTGCTGGCCGGGCTGCTCTCGCTGGACACCCTGTTCCGCAGCGACGCCGAAGACGGCTCACTGGAACAGTGGATGCTGGCGCCGGTGCCGCTGGCCTGGCTGGTCGCCGTGCGCACCTTCATGCACTGGGCAACCACCGCATGGCCGCTGCTGCTGGCCACGCCTGTTCTGGCCGAACTCATGCATCTGCCGCACGCGCAGCTGCCGGTGCTGATGACCGGTCTGGCGCTGGGCACGCCGCTGCTGAGCCTGATCGGCGCGGTGATCGCAGCATTGACGGTCGGCATGCGCCGCTCCGGTATCCTTGTCGGGCTGCTTGCCTTGCCGCTGTACGTACCGGTGCTGGTGTTCGGCGCCGGCAGCGTGACCGCCAGCGCGCAGGGCCTCGATCCGGTCGGGCCGATGCTGCTACTGGGCGCCGGCCTGATCGTCGCGATGGTGCTGGCGCCGTTGACCGCAGCTGCGGCGATCCGGATCGCGGTGCATTGAGATCGATGGATGCTTGAATCATTGTTCGATACGAAGTCTGGATTTTTTGCCGTCCTCAGCGCAGTGAGCGATCTGTTTTTTGAATCATCATCAAGAAAAAAAGTAGATCCCTCGCTGCGCTGGGATGACAAATTTCCGACAACACATTTTTTCTGTGCAGGCTGCAGTTGCTCCAAGCCCATAACGTCCACTCTCCTCTGACCGAGTCGTTCCACTGCCCATGAATCCGCACACATGACCGCCCTCGCATGAACCCTGTCGTCCGCTGGTTCCACCAACTCGGCTCGCCGCCGTATTTCGACCGCTTCGCCGCGCGCTGGGCGCCGTGGTGCTTTGGTCTGGGTGCGCTGGTGATGCTGTGGGGCGGCTGGCAGGGCCTGTTCGTCGCACCGGCCGACTATCAGCAGGGCGACAGCTTCCGGATTCTCTACATCCACGTGCCTTCGGCGTGGATGAGCATGTTCATCTTCGCGCTGATGGCGTTCTATGCGGCCATTGCGCTGATCTGGCGGATCAAACTGTGCGAGATCCTCGCTATGGCCTGCGCACCCATCGGCGCCGCGTTCACCGTCATCACCTTGGCCACCGGATCGATCTGGGGCAAACCGATGTGGGGCACCTGGTGGGAATGGGACACGCGGCTGACCAGCGAGCTCATCCTGCTGTTCCTGTATCTGGGCGTGATCGGCCTGTATCAGGCCATCGACGACCGCCGCAGCGCCGCGCGCGCAGCCGCGTTGCTGGCGATTGTCGGCGTGGCGCTGCTGCCGGTGATCCGATACTCGGTGGAATGGTGGAACTCCCTGCATCAGGGCCAGACCATCCGCATGTTCGGCGAATCCAGCATGGACGCCAGCATGATTCCGCCGCTGGTGGCGATGGTGATCGGCACCAAACTGTGGTTCTTGGGTTCATTGCTCCTGCGCGCCCGCGCCGACAATCTGCAGCGCGAAGCGGGTAAAGACTGGGTGCGGCAGCGTGCAGGCGTCGACACCGCGACCGGGCGAAACCCATGAGCTACATCGGCTATGTGATCGCGGCCTATGCGGTCTTTGTGGCTGTGCTGCTGTGGGATCTGATCGCATCGCTGCTGCGCATCCGGGGCACACTGCGCAACGTACTACTGCGTGCCAAGCGCGCAGTCGCCAAGGAAGCGCAAACACCTCCGGAGCTGCAACGATGAACCCCACCCGAAAACGCCGGCTATGGCTGGTGCTGACCGTGCTGGCCGCAGCGGTTGCTGCGATTGCGCTGGTCACGCTGGCGCTGCAGCGTAACGTCGCCTATCTCTATACGCCCAGCGAAATCATCAATGGCGATGCCGGCGCCAAGGTCAGAACCGGCGACGCGGTGTTCCGTCTGGGCGGCATGGTGTCGGCCGATTCATTCAAGCGCGCCCAAGGCTCGATGCAGGCAAGTTTTCGCGTGACCGACGGCGACGGCGAACTGGAAGTGCACTACACCGGTATTCTTCCCGACCTGTTTCGCGAAAAACAGGCGGTGGTGGCGACCGGTCGCATGGATGGACAGATCTTCGTGGCCGAACAGGTGTTGGCCAAGCACGACGAAACCTACGTGCCGAAGGAAGTCGCCGACAAGATGGGATTGGCGCACAAGAAACATAATGTGCCCGCAGCGTCGGAAATGCCTGCCGCCTTGCCGGTGCCGGAGCGCTGATCGGCATGCATCTGCTTCCGGAGTTGGGCCAGATCGCCCTGATCCTCGCGCTTCTGGTGTCGCTGCTGCAGGCGACGCTGCCGCTGCTTGGCGCACAGCGTGGCGTAGCGCCCTGGATGGCCATCGCGCGGCCGACAGCGTGGGCACAGCTGGTGCTGGTGGGCGTGGCGTTCGCGATACTGACCTGGGCGTTCGTGTCGCAGGATTTCTCGGTGCGCTATGTCGCCACCAACTCCAATTCGCTGCTGCCGATGCTGTATCGCTATTCCGCAGTCTGGGGCGCGCACGAAGGTTCGCTGCTGCTGTGGACGCTGATCCTGGCGGTGTGGAGCGCGGCGGTCGCGGCGTTTTCGAAATCATTGCCTCCGCAGGTCGTGGCCCGCGTGCTCGGCGTGATGGGCATCATCAGCGTCGGTTTTCTGGCCTTTCTGATTTTCACCAGCAATCCGTTCGAGCGGATCCTGCCCGGCGCCGCCGAAGGCCGCGATCTCAATCCGCTGCTGCAGGATTTCGGACTGATCGTGCATCCGCCGATGCTGTACGTGGGCTATGTAGGCTTTTCGGTGCCGTTCGCATTCGCGATCGCCGCCCTGCTCGATCGCAACGCTTCGCGACCGGAAGAAGTCGCGCGCTGGCTGCGCTGGACCCGACCGTGGACCAATGTCGCCTGGAGCTTTCTCACCATCGGCATCGCGCTGGGCAGTTGGTGGGCGTATTACGAACTGGGCTGGGGCGGCTGGTGGTTCTGGGATCCGGTCGAGAACGCCAGCTTCATGCCGTGGCTGGCCGGTGTCGCGCTGCTGCATTCGCAGGCGACCACTGAAAAGCGCGGCAGCTTCCGCAGTTGGACGCTGCTGTTGGCTATCGCCACATTCTCGCTGTCGCTGCTGGGCACGTTCCTGGTGCGCTCCGGCGTGTTGACCAGCGTGCATGCGTTCGCCGCCGATCCGGGGCGAGGCCTGTTCATTCTGATCTTTCTCGGGCTGGTGGTGGGCGGGTCGCTGGCGCTGTATGCCCTGCGCTCGCCCGACACCGACGGCGGCAAACCATTCGTGGGCGCGTCGCGCGAGACGCTGCTGCTGCTCAACAACGTGTTCCTCACCGCCGCGTGCGCGATGGTCCTGATCGGAACGCTGTATCCATTGCTGGCCGATGCGCTGGAGCTGGGCAAGATCTCGGTGGGTCCGCCCTATTTCTCGATGATGTTCATCGTATTGATGACACCGATCGTACTGCTGCTGCCGCTGGGGCCGCTGATCCGCTGGCAGCGAGACGAGCTCGCGCGCCCCTTGCGCATGCTGCTGCCTTGGGCGGCG
>JANOXT010000190.1:0-6527 GCA_031418555.1 Lysobacterales bacterium
CGGCCAGGCTGCAGCGGCGGTGGCGGCGCGCCCATCGCGGGACCGCTGCTGGCACGCACTTCCTCTTTCGATGGAATCCAGCAGCGTACCTGCGTGAACGCGTAGGTCGGCAGATGGATCAACTCGATCTGTTTCGCAGCATCCTCACCGGCACCGTGGTCGACGGTGGTCTGCTGGTAGCCCTGTTCGCGGATATCAGCGACCTTTTCCTGCAGCAATGGATGCAGATGCCGGGGCTTGTCGCTGCTGCTGGACGGCATCGTCGCGTAACCGGTTTCGCTCGGCACGATCCAATAGGAATCCTCGCAGAACGGGTATGGCGGCAGCGCGGTCATTACCGGCTTGCGCAGGTCGTGCAGCCTGCGCCAATCCAAGGCAAAGCCCCTCACCCACAACTCGCACAGCTTCGAGGCATTGCCGTCGGCGATACACTTGTCGACGACCAGCGCCGCCATCGCGGCATCCTCGCTGAGCAGTCGCACGCTTTCCCGCCCTTGGCGGACGTGCGCGGAGAAAACGCCGTGCGGCAGTGACTTGCTCGATCCCGCACCATCAATGTAGGCGGTCAGCATACCGATCACATCACGGGCGTCGTGCGCGACGAAACTCAGCCGCTCGTCCATTGCATCGCGGTGGATCTGCAGGCCGCATGCCAGCGCCGCGAGATCAAGTTCTGAATCAGCGCGGACGAAATCGCGAAGATCCCTCGCTTTCTGCAGCAACCGTTCTTCAGTGCGCGCCGACAGCGGCACGACGAAGCCCGCCTCCGACGGCATCGACGACGCGACGGCAGCCGTGACCGGCAATATGGCGTGCGGCACATATTCCGCCAGCACCAGATGCGCGTTCGTGCCGCTGAAACCGAAGCCGCTGATCGCAGCGTGACGCGCTGTGCCTTCTGGCGAGGCCCAGTCGCGCGTGGTTGTATTGACGAAGAACGGGCTGTCGTCGAGGTCGAGATGCTCGTTCGGCGTTTCGAAGTTGATGCTGGGCGGCAGTTGGCGGTGTTTAAGCGCCAGCAGCAGCTTGATGAAGCCGGACACGCCAGCGGCGGTCAAGCAGTGGCCGATGTTGGTCTTCACCGAACCGATGGCGCAGTACTGTTTCCGATCGGTCGCCGTGAGGAAGGCCGACTTCAGCCCGTCGATCTCGATCGGATCGCCGAGCTTGGTGCCCGTACCGTGAGCTTCGATCAGTCCGATCCGGTCGGGATCGATGTCGAAGCGGTCATAGACATCCTGGATCAGCCGCTGCTGCGATTCTGCGTTCGGCGCGGTGATGCCGTTGGTCCGGCCGTCCTGATTGACGCCCCAGCCGCGCACCACGCCCACAATCTGGTCGCCGTCGCGCTCGGCGTCGGCCAGGCGTTTGAGCATGACCACGCCGACGCCCTCGCCCGGCACGAAGCCGTTCGCACGCTGATCGAAGGTGTAACAGCGCCCGTCGGACGACAGCATGCCGGCATGCGCGGTCTTCAGGAACATGTCGGCATTCGCCATCACGTATACGCCGCCGGCGAGTGCGATATCCGACGCGCCGGTGATCAGGCTGTCGCAGGCCGATGCGATGGCGACCAGCGACGAGGAACATGCGGTGTCGATGGACACGCAAGGCCCCTGCAGATTCATGAAATACGACACGCGCGCCGCCAGGATCGACGTCGCGCTGCCGGTGAAGCCAAGCGCGTTGATCTGCTGTTCGCGCGACAGCAGGCTGTAATCGCCGTTGGCGCAGCCGACGAATACGCCGCACTTGCTGCCGGACAGCTGTTCCGCGGTATAACCGGCGTTTTCCATGCCGTGCCAGCAACACTGCAGGAACATCCGCTGCTGCGGGTCCATCGCTTCGGCTTCGACCGGCGACAGGCCGAAGAACAGCGGATCGAACTGGTCGTGCCCTTCCAGCACGCCCATCCACTTCGAATTGCTCTGGCCGAGGCCGGGCTGGCCTTCGACGTAGTACGCGGACGTATCCCAGCGCGAAACCGGAATTTCGCTGACGCAGTTCCGGCCGCTGGCGATGTTGTCCCAGAAGCTGTCGACATCCTTCGCCATCGGGAAGCGGCCGGCCATGCCGATGACGGCGATCTCTGTCGCATGCATGCCGAGCGGCTTTTTCGCCTGCAGCACCGGGGCGGCAGGCGCGGTACGCTCACTGTCGCGCCACGATGTCAAGGCGGGCCAATCGAATTGCGCGACGGTCTGGGCGCTGACGAACGCCGGCGGCGCCGACGATATCCCGGCAGGGGCCGCGATTGGCGATGCGGGCACCGGCGGTGCGGGTGCATCCGCAGTTGCGCGCTGCGCAAGCGTATCGCGCACGAAGCGGGCGAACTGCTCCACCGTCGGGTAGGTGTAGACCCGCGTCGCATCAATGGCAGTGCCGTAGCGCTGGTTGATCGCACGCACCCAGGTGACGCCGGAAATCGAATCGAGCCCCAGTTCAACGAAGCCCCGATCGGCGTCGATGCTGTCGGGCTCCTGACGCAATTCCTGCGCCAGCAGATCGATCAGGCTGCGACGCACAGCGCCGAGATCGACGCGGGCCGGTGCGGACGCGGCGGGTGCGGGCGCTACGACGTCGGGACGCGGCGCGGAGGCGTTCTTGACGGAGGCTGGCAGCACTTCCGCAGCGCGTGCGGCGACCGTATCTGCGGGCCTCGCCTCGGTGGTGGTGCTGTCGGGCGACGACTGCTCGCCTATGTGCTGGGCGAGCTTGCTCAGGTTCGGGTAGCGGTAGACCTTGGTCGCTTCGATCGCAAGCCCGAAATGCGCGTTGATATTGCGGATCCAGGTGACGCTGGAGATCGAGTCCAGCCCCAGATCGACGAACGGGGTAAGCGCATCGATCTCGGTGTCGTCGACGCGCAGCTCTTCGGCCAGCAAGCGACGGATCGTCGGCAAGATATCCGTGCCGGCGGAGGCCGCAGACGCGAGCCGACGCCCAGTGTCGACTGCCGTCTGCTGCGCCGCCGCCTGGTGCGGCATCGCTTGGTGCGGCATCGCCTGCTGCGCCGTCGCCTCCTGCGCCGGCGAGAAGCGCTGTTCGATGCGACTCAGCGCATCGGCATGCCCCACCAGGGTGGTTTCGTGCATGGCGACTTCGCGCGCGAACAGCGCCTGCCAGGCCTCGACATGCGGCGAAGCGCGTGCAGCCTTCCATGCCACCAGGTCAGCGCGCGCATGCCGGGCCACGCTGCGGGCGAGCGCCAGCGCTTCGTCCAGAACGCGGTTGCGCGGAAGTACGGTCAACTGCGGATTGCGGCGCGCAAGCTCTGCGCCGGTGATCTCGCGCCCGGTGAACAGGCTGTCCCGCGCCAGGTCGAAGCCCAGCCGGGCCGGCAGGATGCCGGTGGCGCCCGCGCCGGGCGTGAACCCGAAATTCATGTACGGGCTGACGTAGCGGCTTTCTTCGCTGAACAGCACGCTGTCGCAGAACAGACCAAGGGTCCAACCGGCACCGATGCCGTGGCCCTGCATCGCAGCGATGACCGGCAGCGGGCAGCGCATCGGCAGTTGGAACACATCCAGATCGGTGAAGCGCACACGGCCTTCCTGGATCGCTTTCAGACCGTCGCGGGTGCCGCCGGAAGAGAAGTAGGTGTCGTAGCCGGTGAGCACGACCACTCTGTATGCGGAGGAAGCGCCGATGTGATCGAACACTTCCTGCAGGCCGGCGATCAGCGCATCGGAGAACATGTTTCGCGCGTCGCGATCTTCGAGACGCACCAGCACCACCCCGTCGGCATCGACACTGGCGCGGACCACGGTCGAGACCAGGGTCAGCGCGCCCGGTGTCACCCCGCCCGCTGTCAGCGCGGTGTCGATCGGGTGATCGGCGGTGTCCGCAGCGAAGCCGCTGCCCGGGAGATCCTCCAGCGATGGCAACAGCGCGTCGCCGGCAGCGGACGCTGCGGTGGCCGCAGCGAAGCCGGTATCGAACTCGCGGGCCAGATGTTCTTTCAGCAGCCGCAGCGCGTTCGTCGATTTGTCCGACATGTGAGCGCAGAACGCGTCCACCGCGGTCGCGACGCCTTCGCGCGGCACCACCGTCGCACCCCAGCCCGCGGCCTGCAGTTCGCGGCCGCTGAGCGGGCGCTCGCGGGCCGCCAGCAGCGATGCCAACGGCGCGCCGAAGCGTGCAGCGAGCCAGTCGAGCTGCGCAGGCTGGACGAGGGCCGGGCCGTCTTGCGGCATTGCGAAACCGTAGTCCTGGTCTTCGACCGCGATGACTGCATCGCAGGCGCAGGCGAGCCGGAAACCGGCGCCCAGCGCCTGTCCCGTCAACACCGCCAGGGTCGGCGCGTGAAACGATGCCAGTGTCTGCAGCAGCGAGCGCGCGTCGTCATCGTCGAGCGTTGCGTACACGCCCTGCAGGAAGATGCGTTCGTCGCTTTCGATCAGCAGCGCCTTGAGCGACGGCAGCCCGCGCGCATGCGCCAGCGCCTGCCGCAGCGCATCGATCAGCGCAGCATCCAGGCTGCCTGCAGGTGCCTGCAGACGCAGTGCGAAGATGCCGTCGCCGCGATCGCGCAGCACGACCGATGCGGATATCGCGATCTCGTGACCGTCAGCGTCAACATGACTGTGTGTCTCCAGCGACAGCGCGGGCTTGTCCAGCGTCACTGCCTGTGCTGCGGCAGCGGCCTGTTCGGGTGACGCCAACGCGATCGCAGTCGGCTTGGCAAGCGGTGCCGAGACGTCACTGATGCCGACCGGCACCGCAACGCCGCTACGAAACAGACAATCCGGCATGCGCACGACCGGCATGGTCTGCCGCGCGTCGTGTGCGATGGAGTGAGCGACGGCGGCTTGTGGCGCGTCCCGCTCTATGCGCGGCGCCGTGGTCACCATCGCAGGCATCAATGTCAGCGCGGTGAACGCGATGCACACGGCGCCATCGGCGGCGCACAGCGCAATGTCGACGCACAGTGCGTCGTCCTGACGCAGCGTATCGTTGGTGCGGATCCATGCGTATCGCGGCTGCCCGCGCGCGGGATAGACGCGCATGCCCGCGAATCCGCCGGGCAGATGCAGCGCATCGTGCGCGGGACGCAGCCACTGCGCGGCAAGCATTGCCGCTTCGACGATGGCCGGATTGATCACGCAGTCCGCAAAGGCGGTGTGCGCCGGGTCGGAAGGCGCGAACGTCAGCCACAGCCCGTCCGCCGTGCGATGGATCGCAGCGGCCACCTGATACAGGGCATCCACGTCAAGGCCGAGCGCACGACCGGAATCGAGGATCGCAGCCTGGTCAGCGAACAGCGTCGACATGCCGCGCGACAATGCGGCGATGTCCAGCGTCGGCATCAGCGCATCCGGGCAGGCTTCGACGAAGCCCTGGCAGAACACATGGCCATCGCCGGCGGCGGTGGCGATTTCAAACGCGGCATCGTGCAGCCCGGAGCGCAATCCCTGGCCAGGCAGCAGCACCGCGAGCTCGACATCGATCAACGGCGGCAACGTCTGCGGTGCGGCAAAACGCACGTCGCGCAGTGCCCATGCCGCGCCCTTCGCAGGCGCACTCCACCCGTCCGCGAGCGCGGCACGGGCCGCTTCAAGCAAGAGGCCGTGCGGCAGATGCGCATGGCCCTGGATCCTCAGTCCCTTGATCCGCGCATCGTCCGCGCGGAAGGTGCTGAGGTAACGCTGGTGCCCGGGTTTGGATGCGTTGCGGTGCACCAGCGAATGCATGGCATGCGCCGCAGGCGTCGCGGTGCCGATCACGTCCGCCGGGTCATCGCGCCAGTAGCGTTCCCTGGCGAACGGATACACGGGCAGATGCAGGCGCCCGGGCAACGGCGCGCTGTGCAGCTTCAGCCAGTCCAGATCGAGGCCCTTGGTCCACACGTCCAGCAGTCGCGACACTTTGCCGGCGACGAACCAGCTGTCGATGCTCGCCTGTAGATCCTTGTCGACGGTGAACAGCGCGATGGTGTCGCGGTGACGACGCGACTGCGCGTAGTAGAGATCGTCCACCAGCGCGCCGTCGTCCAGGCTGTCGCTGGCGAGGAATGCGGCGAGTTTATCGATCAGCTCAGCGCGGGAATCCACGCGCATGGCGAGGCGCTCTTCCATCGCCTCGCGCCCAACCTGCAGCGTGTAGGACAGGCAGAGCAGATCGATGTCGACGTCGCGCTCGACGAAGGCCTGGAGGTCCTGCGCCTTCTGCCGCAGCTGCGGCAGGGTGCGCGCCGAGAGCAGCACGACGCAGGGGGTCGTCTCGTGGTGAGGCGCGCGGGCATGGACGCCGGAATAGGCTTCCGCAGGATAGGCTTCGACAACCAGATGGGCGTTGCCGCCGCCGGCCCCAAACGAAGAAACACCGGCGATCAGCGGCATCTGCCGGCCGTCGATCACGGGGGCTTCCCAGTTGCGCAGCCGTTGATTCACTTCGAACGGCGTGGTCTCGAAGTCGATGTTCGGGTTAAGACGTTCCGAATGCAGCGACGGCACGATCTGCCGGTGGCGCATCTGCAGAATGACCTTGGTCAATCCCGCGATACCTGCCGCCGACTCGCAGTGGCC
>JANOXT010000191.1:0-9944 GCA_031418555.1 Lysobacterales bacterium
TCGTTCCTGCGCGGACTGCGCACGGTCGCCAGCTCTTGTTCGCGTTCCGGTGTCAGCGTGCCTTCCACCTCACCGCGCGAGCGGATGTTCCCGACATGGGCGGTGTTGTTGTTCAGGCTGGCGGTCTGGTGGATGGTGCCGTCGCGGTCGATCAGGAAATGCGTGCCGTACGGACGGTCCTGTCCGCGCCAGTGATCGATCGTGCCTTGCGCGGTGCTGCCGGTGGTGCGGTGCATCACGATGCCGTTCACGTCGGTCAGCGGATTGCGCTCCAACGCCGGAATCGAGGTGCGGATGATGTTCGGGTCGGTCAGATAACCGTCCGCGCCCACCGTGCGCTGCTGGGCGTGGGCAGCCAGCGTCTGGCTGGCGGGAATCTCTGCGGTTGCCAGTGGCGTGGAGATCCGCGGCGTCGCCTCGCTCGGGGTCTGGGTACCGGACACCACGAACAGCGATGGCGTGGGCGCATCGCGCGCGCCGGGCATGACCCGCAGATCGCGGATCACCGATTCGTCGATGCGCATGTCGCGCTCGCCGGCCGGCCGGGACTGCAGGTAAGCGTCGGTCAAGCCCGCGGCCAGATTGGCTTTCTGTTCCGGGGTGCGTCCCGGTTCGGCAGTGGTCACGCCCTCCAGCAGCTGACGATACAGCGCGTTGTGCCGGTGGTTGGGGTCGTTGGGCAGGATGCCGGGCGGGTTTGAAGCGGCTTCGGTCTCGGTCATCTCGGGCTTCTCAGCGTTGGATTTCCGCTCAGGCATAGCATATGCAGCCCGGGCGATACAATCGTCGCTGCCCCGCCCGCAGCTGCTGACCACGCATTGCCGACGGCTATACTCCGCTATCCAGTCCGGCCTGCGCCGGGCACGTCCCCACGCGGGTCCATCGCTTGGGGGTGATCCCTGATCCACGCACGCGCACGCCGTCGCCGGCCTGACGCAGACGAGAACGAACGCACCGCATGCGCCTGTCCACGATCAAGCTGTCCGGCTTCAAATCCTTCGTCGATCCGACCACCCTGCACCTGCCCACCAACATGACCGGTGTGGTCGGTCCCAACGGCTGCGGCAAGTCGAACATCATCGATGCCATCCGCTGGGTGATGGGCGAAAGCGCCGCCAGCCGCCTGCGCGGCGATTCGTTGACCGACGTGATTTTTTCCGGCAGCTCATCGCGCAAGCCGGTGGCACAGGCCACGGTGGAGCTGATCTTCGACAACTCGGACCACACCATCACTGGCGAATACGCGGCCTTCAACGAGATCTCGGTCAAACGCCAGGTCAGCCGCGACGGCCAGAGCAACTATTACTTGAACGGCAGCAAGTGCCGTCGCCGCGACATCACCGATCTGTTTCTGGGCACCGGTCTTGGCCCGCGCAGCTACTCGATCATCGAGCAGGGCATGATCTCGCAGATCATCGAGGCCAAGCCCGAAGAGCTGCGCGTCTATCTGGAAGAAGCCGCCGGCATCTCCAAATACAAGGAACGCCGCAAGGAAACCGAGACCCGCATCCGCCATACCCGCGAAAACCTGGACCGCCTCAGCGACCTGCGCGAAGAAGTCGGCAAACAGCTGCAGCATCTTGCGCGGCAGGCCAAACAGGCGGAGCAGTACCAGTCGATCCAGGCCGAGCGCCGGATCAAGGACGCAGAGTGGAAAGCGCTGGAGTTCCGGCTGCTCGACACCCAGCTGCAGGCGCTGCGCGAAGGGCTGTCGCAGGAAGAAACCCGCCTGCAGCAGATCATCGCCGAGCAGCGCGAAGCCGAGCGCGAGCTCGAACTGGGCCGCGAACGCCGCGAAGCCGCCGCCGCCGCGCTGAACAAGGCCCAGGCGGAGGGCTATGAAGTCGGCGGCGCGCTCGCCCGCATCGAACAGCAGATCGCCCATCAGCGCGACCTTGCCCAGCGCCTGCAGCGCGCCCGCGACGAGGCCCAGCAGGCGCTGTCCGAAATCGGTCTGCATATCGACACCGACCAGAGCCGTCTGGACGGGCTGCGCATGCAGATCGCCGAGGCCGAGCCGCAGCTGGACACGCTCAAAGAGGCCGACGCCGATCGCCAGCAGGCGCTGCACGACGCCGAAACCAGACTCGCCGACTGGCAGCAGCGCTGGGACGCGCACAGCCGTGCCCAGAGCGAAGCCGCGCGCGCCGGCGATGTCGAACGCACCAAGGTCGATTACCTGGACCGCCAGTCGCTGGATGCCGACCGTCGTCGCGAACAGCTGAGCAGCGAGCGGGGCGCGCTGGACATGACTGCGCTGGCCGAAGCGTTCGCCGGCCTGCAGGACCGCCACGACACCCAGAAATTCGGGCTCGATGCGCTCAACGACGATCTTGAAGCCCGCAAACAGGCCGTCGTCGGTCTGCAGGATCAGGTCCGCAACTCACAGGCCGAACTGGCCGATGTGCGCAAACAGACCCAGACCTCGCGCGGCCGGCTGTCTTCGCTCGAAGCGCTGCAGCACGCGGCGCTGGGCCAGGAGCAGGGCGCCGCGGTGGCGTGGCTCAAGCAGCGCGGGCTGGATTCCGCCGCGCGCGTCGGCGAAGTATTGAAAGTCGAAGCCGGCTGGGAAAACGCGGTCGAAGGCGCGCTGGGCCAGTTGATCGAAGGCGTGTTGGTCGAATCGCCCGAAACGCTGGTCGACGCGCTCGGCGAACTGGGCGAAGGCCGGATCGCGCTGGTCTGCAACGACAATACCGGCGCGGATTTCGCGCCCACCTCGCTCGCCGCGAAAGTGCAGGGCCCGCTCGCTATTCGCCGCATGCTGTCGAAACTGCATGCCGCCGAAACCCTTGGCGATGCGCACACATTGATTGCGTCGGTCGGCGACGGCGAATCGGTGGTGACCCGCAGCGGCGAGCGCGTCGGCGCCGGTTGGCTGCGCGTGGTGCGCTCCGGCGCGGCCAAGCAGGGCGCGCTGCTGCGCGAACGCGAAATCCATGCGCTGCGCGACGAAATCGACACGCTGCAGCAGCGCGAAGGCGACTTGGACCGCGCCATCGCCGGTCTGCGCGACCAGATGCTGGCGTCCGAGCAGCAGCGCGAAGAAGCGCAGCGCATGCTGTATCTGGCCCACCGCAGCGTTTCCGAGCTCGCCGGCCAGCTGCAGAGCCAGCAGGGCCGTCTCGATACGGCGCGCACGCGGATCGAAAAGATCGACGTGGATGTCTCCCAACTCATCGAAACCATCGACACCAGCGTCCAGCAGGCCCGCGAAGCGCGTTCGCGCCTGGAAGATGCGATTTCGCGGATGGGCGAACTGGAAGGCACCCGGCAGATGCTGGAGGCCGAACGCCGCGCGCTTGCCGAAGCCCGCGACGCCGCGCGTCAGGCGGCGCGCGAATCGCGCGATGCCGCGCATGCGGTGGCCTTGAATCTCGAATCGCAGCGTGCCCAGGTCGTGGCGCTGGCGCAGGCGCTGGACCGGATGGGCGGTCAGCGCGGGCAGCTCGACGCCCGTCTGGGCGAACTGGCGTCGCAGCTGTCGGAAGGCGATGCGCCGGTGGTCACGCTTGAACAGGAGCGTCAGACCGCGCTTGAACAGCGCGTGCTCGCCGAAAAGAATCTTGCCGCCGCGCGTGCCGCGCTGGAAGGCGTCGACAACGAACTGCGCAGCTTCGAGCAGACCCGCCACCAGCGCGACGAACAGTCGGTGGGCCAGCGCGAAGCGATCTCGCAGCGCAAGCTCGATCAGCAGGCGCTGGCGCTCAAGGCCGGTCAGCTGTCGGAAGCCGTGGTCGCCGGCGGTTTCGTGCTCGACGAGGTGGTCGCCACCCTGACTACCGACGCCGATCCGCGCGTTTGGGAAAAAACCGTCACCGACTTCGACGCCAAGCTGCGTCGTCTGGAACCGGTCAATCTGGCCGCTATCCAGGAGCACGCGGAAGCGGCGCAGCGCAAGGACTATCTGGACGCCCAGGATCTGGACCTCACCACCGCGCTGGACACGCTGGAAGAAGCGATCCGCAAGATCGACCGCGAAACCCGCGGCCGGTTCAAGGACACCTTCGACCGCGTCAACACCGGCGTGCAGGAGCTGTATCCGCGGCTGTTCGGCGGCGGGCACGCTTATCTGGAACTCACCGGCGAAGATCTGCTCGACACCGGCGTCGCGATCATGGCGCGCCCGCCCGGCAAGCGCGTGTCGAACATCTCGCTGCTGTCCGGTGGCGAAAAAGCCATGACGGCAGTCGCACTGGTGTTCGCGATTTTCCAGCTCAATCCGGCGCCGTTCTGCCTGCTGGACGAAGTGGATGCGCCGTTGGACGAAGCCAACGTCGGCCGCTTCACCGCGCTGGTCAAGGAAATGAGCGAGCAGGTGCAGTTCCTGTTCGTCACCCACAACAAAGCGACGATGGAAGCCGCGCAGCAGCTCAGCGGCGTCACCATGCGCGAGCCGGGCGTCAGCCGTCTGGTTTCGGTCGATCTGGCCGAAGCCGCGCGCATGGTCGGCGCGGCTTAACTAATTTATTGAGGTCAGCACGATGTCGGATATCTGGTTGTTGCGCATCGGGATTGTCATCGCAGGCGCGATGTTGATCGCCGCGATCTATTTTTTCGGACGCCCGCGCAAGGCGAGTCAGGGCCGCAAACTGCGCGGCGAGCCGGCCGATCGCGGCATGCCGCGTTCCGAACCGCATATCGCCGGCGAGATGCCCGGTCAGGACGATGTCGTCTTCATGCAGGACGATGTGCCTGTCGAAGCGCCGCCCTCGGGCCCGGAACTCGGCAAGCGCGACCGCGATGATTTCGACAAAATCGTCACGCTGTATATCGCTGCGCGTTCCGGCCAGGTGCTGCGCGGGCCCGACATCCTGGTCGCGGCCGAGAAGGCCGGGCTCAGTTACGGGTACATGAGTATTTTCCATCGTCTGGTCGACGGCCGCGCCGACAGCAGCCCGATCTTCAGCGTCGCCAACATCAAGAAGCCCGGCAGCTTCGACATGGCCGATATCCAGGCAATGGAAACGCCGGCGATCGCCTTCTTCCTGACCCTGCCCGCGCCGATCGCGGCGCTGGATGCATGGGAAAAAATGCTGCCCACCGCACAGCGCATGGCCGAACTGCTCGACGGCGTGGTGCTGGACGAATCGCGCAACGCCCTGGGCCGCCAGCGTATCTCGCACATCCGCGACGACCTGCGCGCCTACGACCGCCAGCACGAAGCGCCGCCGATTTCCAAAAACACCCGCTGGTAATGCACTGGTAGAGCGGGCTTCAGCCCGCTGAGACTTTCCGGTTGCAGTCAGCGGCTTGAAAGCCGCTCTACCGTTCTCTACCGGCAGCGGCTTGAAAGCCGCTCTACAGTTCTCTCTACCGGCAGCGGCCTGAAGGCCGCTCTACCAAGCATCATGGTTGATGTAATGCAGATGACCAATCCCACCGCCCGCATCGCCGAACTGCGCCGTCGGATCGATGACGCCAATTATCGCTATTACATCCTCGACGACAATTCCATTCCCGACGCCGAATACGACCGGCTGATGCGCGAATTGGAAGCGCTGGAAGCCGCGCATCCCGAATCTATCGATCCTTCGTCGCCGACCCAGCGCGTCGGCAACCGGCCATCGTCGAAGTTCGAGGCAGTCGCGCACAGCGTGCCGATGCTGTCGCTCGGCAACGCGTTCGCCGACGAGGAGATCGTGGACTTCGTTGCCCGTATCGAAAAAGAAACCGGCGACGGTGCGCCGATGTTTTCGGTCGAACCGAAACTGGATGGTCTGGCCATCAGTCTGCGCTATGAACACGGCGTGTTCGTGCGCGGCGCCACCCGCGGCGACGGCAGCACCGGCGAAGATGTCACCGTCAATCTGCGCACCGTGAAGTGCATCCCGCTGCGGCTGCGCGACGATGCTGGCCCGGTGCCGGATGTGTTGGAGGTCCGCGGCGAAGTGTTCATGCCCAAAGCCGCGTTCGAGCGCTACAACGCATGGGCGCTGGCCAACGATGAAAAGACCTTGGCCAATCCGCGCAACGGCGCCGCAGGTTCACTGCGTCAGCTCGATCCGCGCATGACCGCCAAGCGTCCCCTGAGCTTTTACGCATATGCGCTGGGCGAAGTCAGCGCGATGCCGGCCGGTATCGACACCCATTCGCAGGCGCTGGCCTGGCTGAAGACGCTCGGCCTGCCGATCTGTCCCGAAGCGCGCACCGCGCGCGGCGTCGAAGGCGTGCTGGCGTTTTATCGCGATCTGGGGGCGCGCCGAAACGGCTTGCCTTACGACATCGACGGCTCGGTCTACAAGCTCGACCGCTACGACCAGCAGCGTGCGATGGGCTTCGTTTCGCGCGCGCCGCGCTGGGCGATCGCGCACAAATATCCTGCACAGGAAGAGGCTACGGTCGTCGAAGCCATCGACGTGCAGGTCGGCCGCACCGGTGCGCTCACCCCGGTCGCGCGGCTGCAGCCGGTGCAGGTCGCAGGCGTGGTGGTGACCAACGCCACGCTGCACAACGCCGACCAGATCGCGCGGCTCGACGTGCGCGTAGGCGACGGCGTGATCGTCCGCCGCGCCGGAGACGTGATCCCGGAAGTGGTGCGGGTGATCGAGGAGCGCAGGCCGCTCAACGCTGCCGGCGAACCGCTGCACATGCCGTACGTGCTGCCTGTCGTGTGCCCGGTGTGCGGTTCCGCGGTCGAACGCGAAGAAGGCGAAGTGGTTGCCCGCTGTACAGGCGGCCTGTTCTGCGCGGCGCAGCGCAAACAGGCGCTGATCCATTTCGCATCGCGTCGGGCCATGGATATCGAAGGTCTGGGCGATCGTTTCGTCGATGCGCTGGTCGAATTCTGCTATGTCAAGACCGTCGCCGATCTATACACGCTGACGCTCGACAATTTTCTCGACATGAAGCGCCGCGCGGATGAGCGCGACAACACCATTCCCGAAACCGCAAAGGCGGGAAAAGTCGCCAGTCGCTGGGCCGAAAACCTCATCGCGGCGATCGACGCCAGTCGCCAGACCACGCTGGAGCGGGTGCTGTTCGCGCTGGGTATCCGCGACGTTGGCGAAAGCACCGCGAAGACGCTGGCGCGCTATTTCGGCGCGCTCGATCCGCTGATGGCTGCCGATGATGAAGCCTTGAGACAGGTGCCCGATATCGGCCCGATCGTTGCTGCGCGCATCGCCCATTTCTTTGCAGAGCCGCACAACCGTGACGTGATCGTCGCGCTGCAGGCAAACGGCGTGCATTGGCCCGAAGGTGTGCCGCAGCGTTCCAGCGAAGGCCCGCTGGCTGGAAAAACCGTGGTGCTGACCGGCGGTTTGTCCGCGATGTCGCGCGATGAAGCCGGCGCAAAGCTTGAAGCGCTTGGCGCGAAAGTTTCCGGCAGCGTGTCGAAGAAAACCGGCATCGTGATTGCCGGGGAAGCCGCCGGAAGCAAGTTGGTGAAGGCGCAGGAACTCGGGCTTGAGATCTGGGATGAAGCGAAACTGCTGGCGTTTCTTTCCGAAAACCCCAGCGCATGAGCGACCGGCGCCCTACCGCTACATTGGACGCGCTGCGCCTGCGCGCACGTGTCTACGCCGCGTTCCGCCTTTTTTTCGCTGAGCGCAACGTGCTGGAAGTGGAAACGCCGGTGCTGTCGGTCGCCGGCAATACCGATGTGAATATCGAATCGTTCTCGCTGGAATTTTCCGGACGCAGCGACGGCGCATCCCGCACACGCTGGCTGCGCACGTCGCCGGAATTCGCGCTGAAGCGGCTGCTGGCCGCAGGGATCGGCGATTGCTATGAACTGGGCCGCGTGTTCCGCAATGGCGAAGCCGGTGGACGCCACAACCCCGAATTCACGATGCTGGAGTGGTATCGCGTCGGTTGGGATCATGGTCGTCTCATCGATGAAAGCGTAACGCTGGTCCAAGCCGCGCTGGCGCTGGTCGAACGCAGTGCGACGGTGACCAAAACGACTTTCCGCGATCTTTATCGCGACCGGCTGGTCATCGATCCGTTCACCGCTGACGATGTCCAGCTGCGTGCTGCGCTCGGCGATATCCAGATCGACCCGTCCGGATTGACGCGCGACGACTGGCTGGATCTGTTGATGACCCATCGCCTGCAGCCGTATTTCGAAGACGACCGTATTCTCGTCGTATACGACTATCCGGCATCGCAGTCCGCTTTGGCGACAGTCCGCGCGGGGCAGGGCGATGAGCCCGATGTGGCGGAGCGCTTCGAGCTGTATCTGGGCTCACTGGAGCTGGCCAACGGATATCACGAATTGACCGATGCAGACGAACAGCGCGCACGCTTTGTGCGCGATCGCAGCGTTCGCGCTGAGCGGGGCATGTTGCAGCCACCGCTCGACGAAGCCCTGCTTGCGGCGATGTCGGCTGGGTTGCCGGAATGCGCCGGTGTGGCGCTGGGCGTCGAGCGCCTGCTGATGGCTCTGCTCGGTACCGGTCGGATCGCCGATGTGCTGGCTTTCGACTTCGGTCATGCCTGAGCCCGGCGCCACGATTTCTGAACCGAATTCGCACGGCGCTGCGGGAGCTGCGAAAATTCGCCGTCCATTCATGCGTCCGGCCCGACGCTAGCGCCACACCACTGGGGGTTGGACATCATGCGCAACATACTTTTCCTGCTCGGCACCGTCGTTTCGGGCGCTTTCATCAGCGCGCCGGCCCAAGCGCAGTGGTCGAACTCAGGTTATGGCAACGATCTGATCCGCTGCGAATCTCGCGATGGCCGGACCCAACGCTGCGAAGCCTACGGCGGCGATGTCCAACTGGTGCGTCAACTTTCAGGCAATCCCTGCATTCGCGGTCGCACCTGGGGTACCGACTCACGCGGTGTCTGGGTCAGTTCAGGCTGTCGCGCCGAGTTCCGTGTCGATGCCGGTGACGGCTATAACGACAATTACGGGAGCGGCTATGACGATGACGACAGCGGCTATGGCAGCAGTTACGGTAACAACGATGGCTATGGCAACAGCGACGGACTGTTCCGCTGCGAATCGCGCACAGGCCGCACCGAGCGCTGCAACAGCTCTGGTGGGCGCGCCCAGCTCATCCGCCAGCTTTCCAATACTCCCTGCGTCCGCGGTCAGACCTGGGGCAGCGACTCGCGCGGCGTATGGGTGAGTAATGGCTGTCGCGCTTTGTTCAGTGCCGACAATCGTTATGGCAACGGTTACGGCGGCAATGACGGCAATGGCTATGGCAATGGCTATGGCAACAGCTACGGCAATGATCTGGTGCGCTGCGAATCGCGCGACAACCGCAGCCACAGCTGCGCGATTTCCGGTGGACGCAGCGGCAGCGTTCGTCTGCTACGTCAGCTGTCGGGCAAGCCATGCATCGAGAATCAAACGTGGGGCCGGTCGCGCACCGGGGTATGGGTCACTCAGGGCTGCCGCGCCGAATTTGTTTCCGGTCGCGGCGGCAGCAATAACGGAGGCGGATATCAGCGTCCGCCGGGTCAGCGTCCCCCCGGCGATCTAGGCGGCGCGGGAGGCGGCAAAAGACAGGACGTGTTTGAAAACATATCGTCGACGAGTCCGCCGGGCGATCTCGGTACCGTCGTGGTACCCACCAGCGAACGTCCCATGACAGAAGAGCGTGAGCGACCGCCGGTCAACGCAGGTCGCCCGGGAACTGCCGACGACATGAGCCGGCCTCAGGCGCGCCCTGTCGAGGAAGCGCCTGGCCGCATCGAAGCGCAGCCCGTCGAAGATGCTCCTGTGCGTACCCAGGGCCGTCCGGCAGAAGAAGCGCCAGGTCGTGTCGAGCAAAGCGGCACAACAGAACTTGAGGTTGAGGCGACACGCCAACCGCGCGACCGTGGCGTTCAGCAAGCCGAGCGCCCGCGCTGAAATAGTCATCACTGACGACCTCTTGAGACTACGCACCTCGCTCATGACCCGGCTTCGGCCGGGTCGTTTCGTTGCGTACCGGTAGAATGCACGGATGAAGGACGATATCGATTACGCGCGTTACGACCGGATC
>JANOXT010000192.1:0-3583 GCA_031418555.1 Lysobacterales bacterium
ACGATGCGCATGCCCTTGCCGCCGCCGCCGTGCGCGGCCTTGATCATCAGCGGATAGCCGATGGCGTCGGCTTCGCGCTGCAGCAGTGCGGGTGACTGGTCTGCGCCGGTATAGCCCGGCACCACCGGCACGCCTGCGGCCTGCATCAACTCCTTGGCGCCGGCCTTGCTGCCCATCTTGCGCATCGACGCGGCTTTCGGACCGATGAAAACGATGCCCGCGGCTTCCACCGCGTCGGCGAAGTCTGCGTTTTCGCTGAGAAACCCATAGCCCGGATGGATCGCCTGCGCGCCGGTGGTTTTCGCGACCTCCAGAATCACATCGCCCAGCAGATAGCTTTCCTGCGGCCGTGCGCCGCCGATGCGATGCGCTTCGTCGGCAAGACGCACGTGCTGCGCGTCGGCATCGGCATCGGAATACACCGCGACGGTGCGGATGCCCAGCCGCCGACAGGTGCGGATCACCCTGCAGGCGATTTCGCCGCGGTTGGCGATGAGGATTTTGGAGAACGTGCGCTGGGTTTCAGACATTCAAAAAGTTTTCCGAGAGGATGACCCATTCGACTCCGTCACCGTCGCCGCCGACCTGTTCACGCGTTGCGATGTTGATGCCAAGCGCTGGGATGTCGTAGCCATCGCCAAGCCATTCCGTATCGCGATAGTGATGCCCGAGCGCGCCGAGTGCGCTTTCGATCTCTGGCCATGTGGTGTTGCCGGACAGACCGATATCACCAAAAAACAAGGATCCGCGCAAGAATTCGATGTCTTTTACGCAGTGATTGCCGTATCGAACGCGGATCAATGTGTCGGCAGACGCGTTTTCGAAATCCTCCTCGTTTTCATAGTGTGAGACGGGCTCGCCAAACGCGGTCGCCAGCGTGGTGCGTACGGACGCTTGTGGTTCACCCAAGCGGATTTCTGTATCGGTTTTCTGTATGCCTTTGCCGGGGATCAGATTCCAATGATGATTCATCGCGATCTCTACAATGAGTGAATGTGCTTTGACACTGATGTTGCTGGAGGCGTTTACGCTTCGCCACCCCAATCATCAAGGCTTTCGCCGTGGCGAGCCAGGTGGTGGAAGTGGTCAGCCCCATGCCGGTGATTGCATTCGATGTGCCGGTCTGCGGATAGTCGCAGGTTTGCGGAAATGTCACGGCGCCCAACGAGGTTTACGTTTTTCGAGGAATGCCGCGAGGCCTTCCTGGCCTTCCGGCGAGATCCGCAGGCGCGCGATCAGGTCGGCGTTGTCGCGATCCAGTGCGTCGCGGTCCGGTTCGCGTTCGACGCGCCGCACCAGCAGTTTGGCGTGGCTGGCCGCCAAGGGGCCGGCCTTCAGCAGCAGATCGACCTGGCGCTTGATCGCAGCGTCCAGCGCGTCGGCCGGCACCATCGCATGCAGCAGGCCGATGCGCTGCGCTTGGGCGGCGTCGAACAGCTCAGCGGTGGCGAACCAGCGCCGCGCCTGCCGTGCGCCGATCGCCGCGATGACATAGGGCGAGATCACCGCCGGCAGCAGTCCCAGCTTGCTTTCGGTCAGGCCGAATGTCGCGTCGTCGCTGCCGATGGCGATATCGCAGCAGGCGATCAGGCCCACGCCGCCGCCGAACGCTGCGCCGTGGACGCGGGCGATGGTCGGATGCGGCAGTTCGTCCAGCGTCCGCATCAGGCGTGCGAGGGCCAGCGCATCGAGGCGGTTCTGCTCCCGGCTGGCGGTGATCATGCTGTGCATCCAGTTCAGATCGGCGCCGGCGGAGAAGCTCGGACCCGCCCCCTCCAGCACCACAACCCGCACCGTCTTGTCTTTGCCCACAGCGATCAGCGCCACCGTCAGGGTTTCGATCAGCTCGGCGTCGAAGGCGTTGTGCAGCTCAGGTCGATCCAGCCGCAGTCGAACCACGGCGCCATTGCGGTGATGCTGCAGCGAGTCGGTCATGGGCCTGATCCTGGCTGTGGTCCGCGATGCGAAGAGATGAATGATATCCGCTCGCCCGGAACATCCGGGCAGTCCAGGCCAGCGGATATGAGTGAGCATCTGGCCCAGCAGATCCCCGAAGAAGCGTAGCCAAGAAAAGTTCGTTTATAAAACAAAGGCTTGGCATGGAAAAACAGGAAGAAGCAAATGGATCGATGTCTTGAACGAAGCGCCAGCGCGCATGCCGTTCGACAAAGGAAGCTCAGCCATGGCCAGCGTGCGGCGGGCGAGTAAGCGGCGTTCGAACGCTTGCTCCGCCGGCGGTGAGGCGGGATCGTCTACAGTCAGGCTTAGTTGCGCTTGAAGCGGGCATCGGTGTGCTGGGCCGTGCCGATGGGTCGTGCGCTGTGTAAGCCGGGACGATTCGGCTAAGCTTCGCGGCTGTGAAAAGCCGTCACCTCCGCCGGATCAGCACGCGCTGCCGCCAAGTCTTCCTGGCGCTTCTGGTGCTGTGTCTGATCATGCAGCCGGTGATCGCCGGCCAAGCTGAGCTGCATGAGGTCATCCGCCATTCCGGCGCATTGGACGATCACGCTCAGCTGCATGCGACGCAGGCTCAACCCGATTCCAATGACGCGGACTTCGATGCCGGCACTTCGCATGAATGGATGCATCACGCTCACTGCTGTGCACAGCCGCAGCTGCTGTCGTTTGCGCACATAGTGCAGCTTCCGGCTTTCGCACATTCTTCGATCACGCGATCGACGGTGAGCCCGCAGGCCGTCCCTGCAGCCTATTCCGCGACGCCGTTCCGGCCTCCGATTGCGGGTTGATGCTCGGCTGGCCCATGGCCGGCGATCCATCCCCTGAATCCATCCGGAGTGTTCCCATGCGTATGCGACTCGCGGCGTTGGCCGTGTGTGTCGCAGTCTGTGCCGTGATTTTTCCCACGGTGGCTGCCGACGATTTGACCCTGGACGACGCGATGAACCGCGTCGCCGATGCCCACCCTGAATTGCGCCTGTTCGGTGCGCGCAACGATGTGCTGGCCGCCGAGCGCGACCGTGCATTACTGCCTCCTGCATTGATTGCGGGCGCCAGCGTCGAAAATGCGTTCGGCTCCGGCGATTCCAGCGGCCTGCAGGGTGCGGAACTCACTCTGACATTGGCATCCGTACTGGAGCGCGGCGGCAAGCTGGACGCGCGACGCACGCTGGCGCAAAGCAGAATCGACGCGCTGGCCGTGGAACGCGAAACCCGCCGTCTCGATCTGTTGGCTGAAGTGGCGCGTCGCTATCTGGCCATCGTGGCCGCGCAGAAACAGCGCGAGATCGCGCAGTTGGATATCGGTCAACGGCAGCGCACGGTGGGCGGCGCACGCCAACGCCTGCAGGCCGGCGCATCGCCCGAATCGGTGGTGCTCACCGCGCAGGCGGCCTTGGCGCGCGCGGAGCTGGATCGCGCGCGTGCTGAGCAGCGGTCGATCGCCGCACGGCAACACTTGGCGGCGCTGTGGGGCGAACGCGAACCGACCTTCAACGTCGTCACCCGCGACCCGCTGATACTTCCTGCAATCGATGATTTTTCGGCATTGGCCGCGTTGATACAGGACACGCCGGAGTTGGCGCGGTTCGCCGATGAGCATCGGATTCGCGAAGCGCGGCTGCAG
>JANOXT010000193.1:0-3277 GCA_031418555.1 Lysobacterales bacterium
CGCGGCGACTGCGGCATCTTCTCCATCGGGTACATCAGCGTGTATTTGGGACGAAACAGATATTTCAGCGTCAGCCACATGCCCTGGAACAGTTCCAGCAACAGCAGGCTTTTGAGATAGGACGTTACCTTGTTCACATCACTGCCCTTTCTCGAACACGCCGAAAAATACCAACAGAGCCGTCACGAAGATCCAGGCGATGGTGATCGGAATGAAGACCTTCCAGCCAAGACGCATGATCTGATCGTAGCGATAGCGCGGGAACGACGCCCGGAACCAGATGAACAGACTGGCGAACCCGAACACCTTCATCAGCAGCCACGGCCAGCCGCCTTTCCAGATCCAGTCGACCCACGGCGATACATCGGCCGTGATCCAACCCTGGAACGGGCTGAGCCAGCCGCCGAGGAAAAACAGCGCGGTCAGGAAGCTGACCAGGATCATGTTGGCGTATTCGGCCAGGAAGAACAGCGAGAACTGCGAGCCCGAATACTCGACCATATGACCGGCGACGATTTCCGACTCGCCTTCGACCACGTCGAACGGCGCGCGATTGGTTTCGGCCACGCCCGACACGAAGTAGACGATGAACAGCGGCAGCAGCGGGAACCAGAACCACTCGAAGAACCCAGCGTTGCCGGACTGCGCAATCACGATCTCGGTGATGTTGAGGCTGCCCGCAGCCATCAGCACGCCGACCAGCGCGAAGCCCATCGCGATTTCGTACGACACCACCTGCGAGGCTGCGCGCATCGCGCCGAGGAAGGCGTACTTCGAGTTGGAAGCCCAGCCGGCGAGGATGATGCCGTACACGCCCAGCGAAGTCATCGCCAGCAGATAGAGCAGCCCGGCGTTGGCGTTGGACAGCACCAGCCTGGCATCGAACGGCACAACCGCCCACGCAGCCAATGCGGGTACCAGCGCGATCATCGGCGCAAGAATAAACAGCGGCTTGTTCGCGCTGCTGGGTTGGATCACTTCCTTGAACAGCAGTTTGAACACGTCCGCGAACGCCTGCAGGATGCCCCAGCCGACATACATCGGCCCGTGACGCACATGCATCCAGCCGATGAGCTTGCGTTCCCAGACCACATAGAACGCAACGGTGACGATGACCGGCATCGCGACCGCAAGAATCTTCAGCACGATCCACAGGATCGCGCCGGTGGTGCCCATGGTGAGGATCCAATCGCGCAGCGCATCGAACAGCATGTTCATGCTGCGGCTCCATCAGCTGCGGCAATGCCGACGCGACCGCCGCCGAGTGCGGCAGTCGCGCCGTAGCCGGATTCGATCCACGCCGCGCCTTCGGCAACCCGATCATCGACGACGACCTGCAGTGTCGCGGTGCCGATGCCGTTGTCGACCTTGGCCATCGCGCCATCGGCGAGCGACGCAGCCGCGGCATCGGCCGGATGCAGCACGATCCGCGGACCGGCGTTGAGCGGATGCGCCTGCAGCGCAGCAGCGCGGCGGGTCACGCCATCGACGCGATAGATCGCCTGCGACACCGCAAGTTCGAGACCTTCGCCCACCGATGTGGGCGCCGATGAGGCTTTGACCGCGACGTCGCGCATCGCGATGCCCGCGCGCAGACCGGCGAGATCGGTGAAGTCGAAGCCGGCCGCAGCGAGTTCGCCGCCCAGCGCACGCAGCACGCGCCAACCCGGGCGCGCATCGCCAGGGAGTTTGCCTCCGGCAATGGCGCGCTGGTCGCGACCATCCAGATTGGTCAGGGTGGCGTCGACTTCCGGCAATGCGCCGATCGGCAGGATGACATCGGCGACCGCACGCGTGGACCGACAGGCGAAATGGCTGAAAGCAACCACTTTCGCCGCGCCCAAGGCTTTCAATGCGCGCGCCTGATCGGCGAAATCCAGACCGGGTTCGATACCGTAAATCACGTAGGCTGCACGGACATCGCCAAGCATCGCCTGGGCATCGCGTGCGGACGGCAATACGCCGTGTCGGGCGAGACCCAACGCATTGGCACCCTGCGGGATGCGGCACAGCGCGGCGCTGTTCGCGGATGCGAATGCGGCAGCGGCGCTGCGGATCGCAGCGGCATGGATGGAATTTTCGGCGACCGCACCGACAATGACCGCTGCACGATTCGCGCCTTCGAGCTTCAGACCCGCCAGTGACGACGCAAGCTGCGACGGTGCAATGATCGTCTTCGAAGCGGTCTTGAAAGTGAAATCGAAATCCACCGGGTTGAGGATATGGATCTTCGCGCCGCGTTTCGCTGCCTGATGCAGGCGCTGGTGCAAGAGCGGCACTTCGTGACGCAGGTTCGAGCCGACCAGCACGATGGCATCGGCGGTTTCGATCTGGGCGACCGTCATCGCGAACGCTGCGGCAGCGGCCCCATCGGACAGATCGTGCTGGGCGATGCGGTGATCGAGATTGCCGGTCCCCAGCGCATCGGCAAGCCGGGCAAGCAGTGCGCCCTCTTCGTTCGAGGTCGCCGGATGCACCAGAATGCCGAGATCGTCGCCGCGGTTTGCGCGCAGGATGTCGACAGCCTTGGCCAGCGCGTCTTCCCACGAGGCTTCGCGGAAAGTATCGCCTTCTCCACCGTTATCGACACGGATCAGCGGCTTGGTCGCACGATCTTCGGCGTAGAGGCCCTGATTCGAATACCGGTCGCGATCGGAGAGCCAACATTCATTGACCGCTTCGTTGTCGCGCGGCACCGAACGCATCACGTCGCCGCGACGCGCATGCAGATAGAGGTTGCTGCCAAGCGCGTCGTGATAGCCCAGCGATTCCTTGGCGATCAGTTCCCACGGACGTGCGCGGAAGCGAAAGACCTTGTTGGTCAGCGCACCGACCGGACACACGTCGATGACGTTGCCGGAGAGTTCGGTGGTCAGCGGCTTGCCGTCGTAGGTGCCGATCTGCAGATTCTCGCCGCGCTGCATGCCGCCGAGTTCGTAAGTGCCGGCGATGTCCGCGGTGAAGCGGATGCAGCGCGTGCACTGGATACAGCGGGTCATCTCGGTCGCGACCAACGGCCCCATGTCCTCATCGGCCACGGTGCGCTTACGCTCGGAGAACCGGCTGACCGAACGGCCGTAGCCCAGCGACAGATCCTGCAGCTCGCACTCGCCGCCCTGATCGCAGATCGGGCAGTCCAGCGGGTGGTTGATGAGCAGAAATTCCATCACGTTGCGCTGCGCTTTCAGTGCTTTCTCATTGCGCGTGAAGACTTTCATGCCGTCGGCGACCGGCGTGGCGCAGGCCGGCTGCGGCTTGGGCATCGGGCGGCCGCCCA
>JANOXT010000194.1:0-1682 GCA_031418555.1 Lysobacterales bacterium
CGCGTGCTGATGTACAACAAGCCCGAAGGCGAAGTCACCACCCGCGAAGACCCCGAAGGCCGCCCGACTATTTTCGAAGCGCTGCCGGTACTCAAGGGCGCGCGCTGGATCGCGATCGGCCGCCTGGACATCAACACCACCGGCCTGCTGCTGCTCACCACCGACGGCGAACTGGCCAACGCGATGATGCATCCGTCGTTCGAGATCGAACGCGAATACGTCTGCCGCGTGCGCGCGCCGGAAGGCGAAGAAACGGTGTCGGACAAACTCGTCGACCGCCTGCGTCGCGGCGTGGCGCTGGAGGACGGCCCGGCCAAGTTCGACAAGATCGAACGCATCGGCGGCACCGATTCCAACGAATGGTTCCAGGTCAGCCTCAGCGAAGGCCGTAACCGCGAAGTGCGGAGGCTTTGGGAGTCGCAGGGTTGTCAGGTGAGCCGCTTGAAACGCGTGCGCTATGGCGATGTGTCGCTGCCGCAGCAGCTTCTGCGCAGCCAGAGTCAGGAACTCGCAGCCGCGCAGGTCGACAGTCTGCGCAAGAAGCTCAAACTGGAAGAAGGCCCGCCGCCGGCGCTGACCCTGCAGCCGGTGATCGGCCAGCGCAAGGCAACTGCCAAGGCGACCGTGCATGTCGGCCGTGAAGGCCGCAGCAGCCAGGCGTACGTCAACGGCCATAACACCGGTGACGAAGGCCGTGAACTGCGCCGCTTCGACAACGTGCGCGAAGATCGCGGTCGTTTCGGCAACAAAAAGGGCGGGCAAGGCAAGAGCAGCGGCGCCTTGACGGTGAGCGGCGAATCGGCCGCCCGCCAATCGCAGAACAAGCCCTTCAAACAGCGCCGCGACAACGGCCCGAAACCGCTGCCGGACGGCAACCCCGCTGCATTCCGCAGTTGGTTTGTGCCCGAAGGCGTCAGCACCGGTCCGACCGGCCACCGCAACGCGGACCCGACGGCGCCCAGAAAACCTTATGGCAACAAGCCAGGCGGCCCACGGCCTGCCGGCAATCGCCCTTACGGCGACCGTCCGGCGGGCGCCGGCTACGCAGGCGATAGCCGCGGTCCAGGTGGTCCAGGTGGCCCCGGTGGCCCGCGCCCCAAACGTCCTTACGGCGACCGTCCTGCAGGTGCAGGCGAACATCGCGGTCCGGGCGGTCCGGGTGCAGGTCCGAAACGCCCTTACGGCGACCGTCCGCCAAGTGCGGGCTTCGCTGGCGATAACCGTGGCCCCGGCGGCCCCGGGGGTGCACGTGCGAAACGTCCATACGGCGATCGCCCGGCCGGCGCGGGTTTCGGCGACGACCGTGGCCCACGCGGCCCCAGCCAAGGCCCCAAGCCCGCGCGCGCCGGCAAACTCTATGGCCATCCCGGCAGCGCGCCCAGCTTCCCATCGGATCACGCCAACCCCGGCAGCTTCAACGCCTTCGACCGTCCGCGCGGCCCGCGCCCGGCAGGTGCCAGGCCCAGCGGCCCGCGTCCGAACGGCCCACGCCCGTCGGGTCCGCGTCCCGGTGGTCCGAAACCCGGTGGCAATCGTGGTCCGCGAGGCGGTGGGTTTGGTGGTGGGGATCGCTGAGGCGTAAGAGATCGTCGATTCAATATCGACGCTTTGTAGTCCGGGTAGAGGCCATCGGCCGAAACCCGGTTTTCCCCAGCGAGTTTCTGAGCGTTCTGGCAGTGGCC
>JANOXT010000195.1:0-2104 GCA_031418555.1 Lysobacterales bacterium
GATGCCGTTCTCGGCCAATCGCCAGTTCAAGGCCGCGCCACGCCTGATGGCCAGCGCCGCAGGCATGTTCTATCGCTCCGTGGACGGCCGCGAGATCCTCGACGGCACCGGCGGCCTGTGGTGCTGCAACGCCGGCCACGCCCGGCCGCGCATTGTCGAAGCCGTGCAGCAGCAGATCGCGACGCTGGATTTCGCGCCGACCTTCCAGATGGCGCACCCGCTACCGTTTACGCTGGCCGAACGCTTGGTCGAGATCGCGCCGGACCATCTCAACCACGTGTTCTTCACCAACTCCGGTTCGGAGGCCGTAGACAGTGCGCTGAAGATCGCCCTCGCCTATCACCGCGCCCGCGGCGAAGGCCAGCGCACCCGCCTGATCGGCCGCGAGAAGGGCTATCACGGCGTGGGCTTCGGCGGCATTTCGGTCGGCGGCCTGCCCAACAACCGCAAATGGTTCGGCAGCCTGCTGCCGGGCGTCGACCACATCCGCCACACCCTCGACATTGAGCGCAACGGCTTCAGCCGCGGCTTGCCGGAACACGGTATTGAACTGGCGGAAGACCTCGAACGTCTGGTGCTGCTGCACGATGCCAGCACCATTGCCGCGGTGATCGTCGAGCCGGTCGCCGGTTCGGCCGGGGTGATCCTGCCGCCGCAGGGTTATCTCAAACGCCTGCGCGAAATCTGCGACAAGCACGGCATCCTGTTGATCTACGATGAAGTCATCACCGGCTTCGGTCGCGTCGGCAAAGCCTTTGCCGCGCAGCGTTTCGACGTACAGCCGGACATGATCACTGCGGCCAAGGGCCTCACCAACGGCTGTGTGCCGATGGGCGCGGTGTTCGTCGCCGATAAAATCCACGCGGCCTTCATGCACGGCCCGGAGCATCTGATCGAACTGTTCCACGGCTACACCTATTCCGGCCATCCGCTCGCCTGCGCTGCCGCACTGGCAACCTTGGACACCTACGCCGAGGAAAACCTGTTCGAGAAAGCCATTGAACTGGAAGACGATTGGGCCGACGCCATCCACGCACTTCGAGGGCTGCCCAACGTGATCGATATCCGCAATATCGGCCTGATCGGCGCGATCGAACTGGCCCCGCGCGCCGGTGCGCCCGGCACGCGCGCCTACGACATCTTCACCCGCTGCTTCCACGAAGAAAATCTGCTGATCCGAGTGACCGGCGACGTGATCGCACTGTCGCCGCCGCTGATCCTCGAACGCAGCCATATCGACCGTATGTTCCAGACCCTTGCGCATGTGATCGGCCAGACGGCCTAATGCGCGCCAACCACCATATCGACGGAATCGAGCCATGCTGATCGGCGTCCCCAAAGAAATCAAAAACCACGAATACCGGATCGGCCTCACCCCGGCCGGCGCACGTGAACTGGTCAGCCACGGTCACAAGGTGATGGTGCAGCACGATGGCGGCAAATCCATCGGTTTGACCAACGAGATGTATCAGAAAGCCGGTGCGGAAATCGTCGAGACCGCCGAAGAGATTTTTCGTCGCGCCGAAATGATCATCAAGGTCAAGGAACCGCAGCCGGTCGAATGCGCGATGCTGCGCGAAGGCCAAGTGCTGTACACGTATTTGCACCTCGCGCCCGATCCGAATCAAACCACGGCGCTGGTCAAATCCGGCTGCACTGCGATTGCTTATGAAACCGTCACCGATCGCAAAGGCGGTCTGCCGCTGTTGGCGCCGATGAGCGAAGTGGCCGGACGCATGTCGATCCAGGCCGGCGCGCATGCGCTGGAAAAAGCCCAGGGCGGCTCCGGCGTGTTGTTGGGCGGCGTGCCCGGCGTGAAACCGGCGGAAGTGCTGGTGATCGGCGGCGGCGTGGTCGGCATCAACGCCGCGCGCATGGCGATGGGCCTCAACGCGCACGTCACGATTCTTGATCGTTCGCTCGATCGCCTGAAGTATCTCGATGAGCTGTACGGCCATCAGATGACCACCATCTATTCCACCCACGATGCCATCGAGGAACGCCTGCCCGACACCGACCTGGTGATTGGCGCAGTGCTGATTCCAGGCGCGGCCGCGCCCAAGCTGATCGCGCGCTCGCAGCTGAAGCTGATGCGCCCCGGCTC
>JANOXT010000196.1:0-7439 GCA_031418555.1 Lysobacterales bacterium
CGCGCCGTTGACGATGCTGCGTTGGCTGGAACAAGTGGTGAAGACCTTGGATGCCAGCACCGATCCGCCGACGGTCGAAGCGCAGGCTTATTTCGCGCCGGGCGAAGACTGTCTGCGTAAACTTCGCGAGCTTTGTCTCAGCGCAAAGCGTGGCATCGATGTCTGCGTGTACACCATCGCCGACGACCGGCTTAGTGATGCACTGAGCGACGCGCATCGTCGCGGCGTGACGGTGCGCATCCTCAGCGACGACCACAAGATCCATGACGCGGGCAGCGACGTGATTCGGCTGCGCGAACTTGGCATTGAGGTGCGGCTGGACGACACCGCCTTCCACATGCACCACAAATTCGCCCTGTTCGACGGCGCGCGGTTGGCCAGCGGCAGTTTCAACTGGACCCGCGGCGCCAGCACCGGCAATGAGGAGAATTTGGTGGTCACTGACGATGCGCGTCTGGTGCGCAGTTTCGGGGCGCAGTTCGAGCGCCTGTGGGCAAAATTCGCGGATATTGCAGGCTAAAACCCCGTAAACCCGCGAGTATCTACGGCTGTGCGGTGCCAAATCCGAGGGCAGGCCTTATCCTTGTCCATCGAGTTTCGGGGCAGGCCGCCGTCTGTCCTCGCCGCCGGCCACATCACCGTTCCTTGCAGACCTCGCACATGACCGTTCACACCTACCCCGACTACCCGTTCATCCCCAAGCGCATCGAAGTGCGTCCGGGCATCTCGATGTCGTATCTGGACGAAGGCCCGCGCGACGGCGAGATTGTGCTGATGCTGCACGGCAATCCGTCGTGGAGTTATTACTGGCGGCATCTGGTCTTGGGGCTGCGCGACAAGTATCGCTGCATCGTGCCCGACCACGTCGGCATGGGTCTTTCTGACAAACCCGGCGACGCCGATTACACCTACACGCTGCAGTCGCGGGTCGATGATCTGACCCGCCTGCTCAATACGCTGGGTATCGACGGCCCGCTGACCATGGCGGTGCACGATTGGGGCGGGATGATCGGTTTCGGCTGGGCGCTGACGCACGAAGCGCAGGTGCAGCGGCTGCTCATCACCAACACCGCGGCGTTTCCGCTGCCGGCGGCCAAGCCGCTGCCGTGGCAGCTGAAACTCGGCCGCGACATGAAGCTGGGTGCGCTGATGATCCGCGGTTTCAATGCGTTCGCAGCCGGCGCCGCGCGTGATGGCGTGATGCGCAAGATGCCGGCGGACGTGCGTCGCGCCTATGAGGCGCCCTACGACTCATGGGCGAACCGCATCGCCACGCTGCGCTTTGTGCAGGACATTCCGATGGGCGCGGGCGACCCGGCGTGGACGCTGCTCAACGCCGCCGCGAAGCGTCTGCCGGCGTATGCCGACCGTCCGGCGTTCATCGGCTGGGGCCTGCGCGATTTCGTATTCGATCATCACTTTCTCGAAGGCTTCCGCAGCGCGCTGCCGCAGGCCGAGGCGCATGCATTCGAGGACGCCGGGCACTATGTGCTTGAGGACAAGCACGAAGTACTGGTGCCGGCGATGCGCAGGTTTCTGGATGCGAATCCTGCATCGACATATTCTGCATCGACATATCCTGCATCGACATAAGGTGCGACTTGGCGCACCGGCTTTTCGCTGTGGACAGAAAACGGTGCACCAAGGCGCACCCGATGACCGTTTTATTCCAAACACTGACGCGACACCTTCGATGGGTAACGCTGTCGTCGGGCAGGAGACAATGACGCCATGAACGATGCCGTCATCCACCAGCCCAGCCCCTGCAACATCGCCGCCAGTCTGCCTCAGCTGGCGCGCGAGCGTCCCGACCAGATCGCGATGCGCTGCCCCGGCCGCGACGGTCGTTACGACATCGCATTGAGCTATGCCGAACTGGATGCACGCAGTGACGCCATCGCGGCTGGATTGGCGATGCGCGGCATCGTTCGCGGCACGCGCGCGGTGCTGATGGTGCGGCCCACACCGGAATTTTTTCTGCTGATGTTCGCGCTGTTCAAGGCCGGCGCGGTGCCGGTGCTGGTGGATCCGGGCATCGACAAGCGCGCGTTGAGGCAATGCCTGGACGAAGCGCAGGCCGCCGCCTTCATCGGCATTCCATTGGCGCAGCTCGCACGCAGGCTGTTGGGCTGGGCGCGCAGCGCGAAGATCAGCGTCACCACCGGAGCGCGCGCGATGCTTGCCGATGCGACGCTGGCCGAGATCGAACGCGCCGGCGCGAACGCCGGGCCGCAGCTCGCCGACACGCAGCCGGACGATACCGCAGCGATTCTGTTCACCAGCGGCTCAACGGGTGTGCCCAAGGGCGTGGTGTATCGCCATCGGCATTTCGTTGCCCAGATCGAGATGATGCGCACGGCGTTCGGCATCGCGCCGGGCGGGATCGATCTACCGACGTTTCCGCCGTTCGCGCTGTTCGATCCTGCGCTGGGCGTGACCTCGATCATTCCCGACATGGACCCGACCCGGCCTGCGAAAGCGGACCCGCGAAAATTACATGCGGCGATCGCACGCTTCGGGGTGGATCAGCTGTTCGGCTCGCCGGCGCTGATGCGGGTGCTGACCGACTTCGGCCAGCCGCTGCCGGGCCTCAAGCGCGTCACGTCTGCCGGCGCGCCGGTGCCGGCGGACGTGGTCGAAAAGCTGCTCAAGCTGCTGCCGCCGTACGCGAACTTCTGGACCCCATACGGCGCCACCGAATGCCTGCCGGTGGCGGTGATCGAAGGCCGCGAACTGCTGACCCTGCGCACGCGCACCGAACAGGGCGCGGGCACCTGCGTGGGCCGCGCTGTGCCGCCGAACGACGTGCGGCTGATCGGCGTTGACGACGCTGCGATCGAAACGTGGTCGGACGATCTGCTTGTGAAAGGCGGCTTGGTCGGCGAGATCACCGTTGCCGGCCCCACCGCTACCGACGCCTATTTCAACCGCGATGCCGCCACCCGCATCGCGAAAATACGCGAAACGATGCGCGACGGCACGACCCGCATCGTGCACCGCATGGGCGATCTGGGCTATTTCGACAGCGATGGCCGGCTGTGGTTCTGCGGTCGCAAAACCCAGCGCGTGGTCACCAACGATACGACGCTGTGCACCGAACAGATCGAGCCGGTCTTCAACGCCCATCCCGATGTGCGCCGCACTGCACTGGTGGGCATCGGCGCGTTCGGCGCGCAGATGCCGGTGCTGTGCGTGGAACTGCGCGAAGGCGTCGCGGTATCGGCATGGGCGCGCATCGAAAGCGAGCTGCGTCATCTCGGCGAAGGCTTCGTGCACACCGCGAAGGTCGGGCGTTTCCTGCGTTATCCCAAAGCGTTCCCGGTCGATATCCGCCACAACGCCAAGATCGGCAGAGAGACATTGGCGCTTTGGGCGGGCAATCGATGAGATCAGATCGACGTGCGATTCCGGTTATCGGCTGAACACCCGGCGCAATAAATCCGTAGTGCGCGATGCCGGGTTGTTGCGGATCTGCTTTTCCTGTTCTGCGATCACATGAAACAGGCCGTCGATGGTTTCGCGGGTGACGTAATCGTCAAGATCGGCGCTGCTGGCGCCGCCCTGTCCGCCCAGCAGCGCGCCGGCCAGTGCGTTGCCGCCGGCCTTTTTGCTGAAGTCCTTGTACTTCTGGGTGAGGCCGACCGCAGCGGTCTGTTTTTCCACGATCGGCAGGAACGCGTCGTACATTTTCTGTTCGCTGGTCCGGCGGAAGAAATCGGTGGCGGAGGTGTCGCCGCCGCGGACCAGCCCAATCGCGTCCTGCAGCGTCATCTGCCGCACCGAATCGGCGAGAATGTTCGCTGCCGCCGGCACCGCTTTTTCCGCCGCGCGGTTCATCGACAGCTCGAACGCATCGACTTTCTTGCCGGCGCCGAGCTGGCGGGCCAGGTCGGCGAGCCTGCGGATGTTTTCGGGCACCAGAATCTTCACCGTCTGATCGCGAAAGAAGCCGTCGGGTTTGCCGAGCTGGCGCACCGCGCGATCCACGCCCTGCGCCAGGGCTTCCTTGATGCCGCCGGACGCATCGCGTTCGTTGAGATTTGCGTTGTTGTTGATGTTGCTGCTGGTGCCGAGCAGTCGGTCTTTGAGCTGTTGCTCGATCGATTGCGCGCCCGCACTGGCGGCGGTGGCAAAAGCAGCACAAGCGGTCAATACAAGGATGGGACGACGCATGGCACGGCTCCTGAAGTTGGATGCCGGCAGCATACCCTTCGACCGACGTACCATGTGCGCAGTCCGAGGGAAGACATATGAAGATTCTGGTGACAGGCGGCGGCGGTTTTCTCGGTCACGCCCTCTGCGAAGGTCTGGTCGAACAGGGCCATGAGGTCGCGAGCTACAACCGCGGGCATTACCGCACCCTGGAGCCGCTGGGCGTGCGCCAGATCCAGGGCGATCTGGCCAATCGCGAGGCGATGATCGCCGCATGCGCCGGGATGGATGCGGTGTTCCACAACGCGGCGAAAGCCGGAGCCTGGGGCAGTGAAGAAAGCTATCGTCTCGCCAACGTGGTCGGCACCGAGAACGTCCTTGCCGGCTGTCGCGCACATGGCATCGGCCGGCTGATCTATACCTCTACGCCCAGCGTGACCCATCGCGCCGCGCATCCGGTGGAAAACGGCACCGCCGATACCGTGCCCTACGGTGAAGGGTTCAAAGCGCCGTATGCGACCACCAAAACCATCGCCGAAAAAGCGGTGCTCGCGGCGAACGATGCCGACCTCGCCACGATCGCGCTGCGGCCGCGTTTGATCTGGGGCCCGGGCGATCAACAGCTGCTGCCGCGGCTGGTGTCGCGGGCAAAAGCGGGGCGGCTGCGCTTCGTTGGCGGCGGTCGCAACGTCATCGATACGACCTACATCGACAACGCCGCGCAGGCGCATTTCGATGCCTTTACGCATCTCGCACCGGGCGCGGCCTGCGCCGGGCGTGCGTACTTCATCAGCAACGGCGAGCCCAAACCGATGCGCGAGATCGTCAACGCACTGCTGCGCGCGGCCGGTGCGCCTGAGGTCGACAAAAGCCTGCCCTTCGGCGTGGCCTACGCCATTGGTGCGGTGTGCGAAGCGCTGTGGCCGCTGTTGAGATTGAAGGATGAGCCGCCGTTGACGCGGTTTTTGGCCGAGCAGTTGAGTACGACGCATTGGTATGACATGACGCCTGCGACCCGCGACTTCGGGTATGTGCCGCGGGTGAGCATCGAGGAAGGGCTGAAACGACTGGCGGCATCGTACTGACGGTTCGCTGCAGCGTTTCGCTCCTCCCCCCGCCTGTGGGGGAAGGCTGGGATGGGGGCAAGTCCGCCACCGGCGCCCCCTTCCCAACCCTCGCCCCGCATGGCGGGGGAGGGAGGCAAGCAGCGCGTGCATCTGTAGGGGCGAATACGCACCAGGCCGGTAGACTACCGGCATGACTGCTTCCCCCTTCGACTGGAAACCTGTGGCCGGGCGCGCGCTGGAAGCCGCGCTCAACCGTGCGGTGGCGCTGGACCCCGACACCCGCGACGCCCTGCCGCCGTTGAACGGACGCAGCGTCGTGCTGGCCCTGGACGCTGCTGAAAACCCGCTGGCGATGCGCCTGCTGGTGGAGGGAGACAAGTTGCGCGTCGGGCCGGTGGATGCTGAACAAACGCCGGATCTCGCCGTGCGCAGCACGCTGGGCGGCATGCTGTCGTTCGGCATGCAGACGCTGCTGCCGAAACTGCTCGGCAAGCGCGATGAGGACGAAGCCGCCGTGCCGGTCGGGCGCATGCGGATCGAAGGCGATGCCGAACTCGCGCGCCGGCTACAGCGGCTGGCCGAGCGCTTCGATCCCGATTGGCAGCAGCCGTTCACCGCGGTGTTCGGCGATGTCATCGGCGTACAGATCGCGAACGGCGTCGCCGCCGCGCTGCGCCAGGCGCGGGTCGGCGGACAGAAGTTCGCCGAGACCGCGGCCGAATATCTGACCGAGGAATCGCGCGATGTGGTGCCGCGCGCGGAACTGGATGCGTTCTACGACGATGTCGACACCCTGCGCGACGATGCCGAACGGCTGGCCGCGCGGATCGCACGTCTGCACAAGCGGGCGACGCCATGAGCGCGGTGCTGCGCGCCAGCAAGATCGGCCGCGTGCTGATCCGGTATCGGCTGGACGATCTGCTGGACGGTACCCCGGCCGAGCGCTGGCTGAAGCTGGCGCGCCCGTTCGTGCCGCGCGCATCGCGCGAGGTCGCGGCGCTGTCGCGCGGTGCGCGTCTGCGCCTTGCGCTGCAGGAGCTGGGGCCGATCTTCGTCAAGTTCGGGCAGATCCTGTCGACCCGCCGCGATCTGATGCCGCCGGACATCGCCATCGAGCTGTCGCTGCTGCAGGACCGGGTCGCGCCCTTCGACGGCCACATCGCGCGCGCCATCGTCGAAGCGTCGCTCGGCCAGGATGTGCGCGAAGCTTTCGAGCATTTCGACACCACGCCGCTGGCGTCGGCGTCGATCGCGCAGGTGCACGCCGCGCGCCTGCCCGGCGGGCGCGAGGTGGTGGTGAAAGTACTGCGCCCCGACATCGAGAAACAGATCGACGGCGATATCGCGCTGCTCAACAGCATTGCCACGCTGGTCGAACGCGCGCACCCCAACGCCGACAAGATCCGCGCGCGCGAAGTGGTGCGCGAAGTGCAAAGCACGCTCGCCGCCGAACTCGACCTGCAGCGCGAGGGCGCGAACGCGTCGGTGATCCGCCGGTTCTGGAAGGATTCGCCGGATCTGTACGTGCCCGAGGTGATCTGGAGCCACACCGCCGAGCGCGTGCTTACTCTCGAACGCGTTTACGGTATTCCCAGCGACGATATCGTCGCGCTGGACGCCGCCGGCATCGATCGCAAAGCGCTGGCCGCCAAAGGCGTGCGGGTCTTCTACACCCAGGTCTTTCGCGACAATTTTTTTCACGCCGATGCGCACGCTGGCAACATCTGGGTCGATGCCGATCCGGCGCGCAAGGACAACCCGCGGTTCATCGCCATCGACTACGGCATCGTCGGCCAGCTCTCAAGCGAGGATCAGTATTACCTCGCCGAAAATTTCATGGCCATTTTCAACCGCGATTACCGCCGCATCGCCGAGCTGCACGTGCAGGCGGGCTGGATGCCGGCGACGATCCGCATCGACGAGCTGGAAGCCGCCGCGCGCGCGGTGTGCGAGCCGTACTTCACCCGGCCGCTGTCGGAGATCTCGCTGGCCGAAGTGCTGATCAAGATTTTCCGCACCGCGCAGCGCTATGAGCTGACGCTGCAGCCGCAGCTGATTCTGCTGCAGAAAACCCTGCTCAACATCGAAGGCGTCGGCCGTCTGCTGGATCCGCAGCTGGATATCTGGGCGGTGGCCAAACCGGTGCTTGAAAAAATCCTGGTCGAACGTTACAGCCCCCCGCGCCTCGCCGGCGAGTTCCGCAAGCGCCAGCCGGACTTC
>JANOXT010000197.1:0-16447 GCA_031418555.1 Lysobacterales bacterium
CATCTACATTGGCCTGCCGCCGCTGTACAAGATCAAGCAGGGCAGGAACGAGCTGTATCTGAAGGACGATGCGGCGCTGGACGCGTATCTTGCCAACAACGCGGTCGAGAACGCCGGACTGGTACCGGCCGAAGGCGAACGGGCGATCGAAGGCGCGAACCTCGAAAAGCTGCTGCTGGTGTACGCCGGCGCACGCGACGCAATCGCCCGCAACGCCTATCGTTACGATCCCGCGCTGCTGGAAGCGCTGATCGACTTCACACCGCTGGACGCCGCCTCGCTCGCGCGCAACACCGATGAGCGTTCCGAACTGGATGCGCTGGAAGCGCGGCTCAATCGCACCGGTTTGGGACGTCCGCGTTATCGGATAAACGTACAGGCAGCGAACGACGCACAAACCGGCGCGCTGCTGGTCACCCGCACTCACATGGGCGAATCGCAGGTGCAGGTGCTGCCGCTGTCCAGCTTCGAGCACGGCGAACTGCGTCCGCTGCGCGACGCCGCCGCCATGCTGCACGGCCTGCTGCGCGAAGGCGCGAAGATCGTCCGCGGCAACCGCGAAGAGCCTGTCGCCACGTTCGCCCAGGCGCACGCTTGGCTGCTGGAAGAAGCGAAGAAAGGCCGGCAGATCCAGCGCTTCAAGGGCCTCGGCGAAATGAACCCGGAACAGCTGTGGGAAACCACCGTGAACCCGGACAGCCGCCGCCTGCTGCAGGTGCGCATCGAAGACGCCGTCGCCGCCGATCAGGTGTTCAGCACGCTGATGGGCGATGTGGTGGAGCCGCGCCGTATCTTCATCGAAGACAACGCGTTGAAGGTGGCGAATCTAGATGTCTGAGACGCCTACGCGATACGATTTTCTGCAGGAATAGAAAGAAAAAAAGAACTCGAATGAGATGAAGAAATACGTTCCCATCCTGTGCGTTATTTTCTTGGGGCTGGGCATAGGATTTTTTTTATGGAATATCCGCCATAACAACGTTGAACATAAGCGTCCTATCGAGGCGTCAGAAGTTGACAAGAAGACAGAGCAAGACAGTATTGTTTTTAAATCTGGCGAAAGCACTTTGCGCAACCCGTTTCTTGTCGGCAGTCAGAAAAAACCATGGCAAGACTTGTCTTTCCCGCTGATCAAGTCCTTGGCAATCCAAGGGGATCCAGAGGCGCAATGGCAGCTCTCTTTAATGTATGACTATTGTTTTCTTTACAACTTAAAACCACAGTCTGTACAAGCTCAGCTTGAAGAGCTTGGAAAATTGCAACCAGCGTGCAAGATTCGTAGCAAGAAGATCATGAAAGAACTGCAAGCCCGTTGTTCAACTGTCGATGATGGGAGGCCTATTCCGACCGAAGCAGTCACTTTGTGGTTTGAGCAAAGCGCAAAGCAGGGAAACTTAACGGCAAAACTCAGACAAGCGATCTTTTCTCAAGATAACAAAGGCCCGGAGTTGGTAGGTTATGTCGAAGAGCTTAGAAAAAACCCGCGCCCGGAAGCAGTTTTTGAAATGGGAGTGCTTGCGAGACAAATCGAACCCTACTGGAGCGAGCCAGCGACAAAAGCAGCTTTTTCGGAATCGATGTATGCCGAATACGCATGGCAGTTAGCTGCATGCAGAGGTGGGCTTGATTGTTCTGCCTCTTCGCTCGTCACCCACACAATGGTCTATCTGGGCGGGTGCCCATACGATGATTACGAACACTATGTCTTGAATGAGATAATGACTCCTTCAGGTCGAAAAAAACTCGAAGAAACCATCAAAATCATTCAGGAAAATTTTTTGAAGTAGGAATGCACCAAACACCAAGGAGAGTTATGAAATCTTTCAAATTTTTTTCCCTGTCTATGCTTCTGCTTTTTTCTTCATTCTCTGCAATGGCGGCAAGCTTCACGATTGATACCAGCAGTTCAAGCTACAGCACCTGCGGAAATGCATAGGGTGTGGGCGTAATCAGTGAGGTCGCCGAGAGGCAAGCAGCCATGCATGCATTGGTTGGTCGTCACAATACGGTTATCAGCCCGAACAATCAGATAAAGAACGGAGATATTGTCACTTTCAAATGGCAAGATGGTAGTTCTGAAAAAGCAAATGTGGTCAACATATTGTCTACTGTGGGGATTGTTCCTGTTGCGGGAACGCAATCTCAACCATCAGGCGGCGGAATCGGCTACACCAACGGCCCTGCCGGCAATAGTTTTGGCGGTGTGGGTGTCACCGGCTTCAGGCCCATCTACACCACGGTGCAGATTTGCATCGGTTCGACTTGCTGGCAGTCGACAGTGGTTTCCGGGTACGAATACATTTACGGCCCCATACGAAACCAAGTGGTTTGACGCGTTTTTTAAACGCTCACTTGAACTTCGGTATAGACCGCAGGACGTCTTGGGCATTCTGCGGTCGTTTTGAAGGACTGAAATGGCTTCCGATGAACCCGGTCGACGTGGATAATCGGGATCGTCAGGCCAACGGATGTCACGAATCCACGCAATTGACGAAACCTTAATCCCCATCGGATTACAACACTCAACCCGCCGACCGGAGCTGCCGCGATGACCAACCGACTGACCATGCCTTCCTGTGCCGCGGTCGCCTTGGGTTTCGCCTGCACGCTTCTCCTGAGCGCCTGTGCCACGACCACCTCCTCGACCGGCCGCAAGCAGTACGTCGGTGCGGTGTCGCAGCAGCAGTTGAACCAGTTGGGCACGCAGGCGTTCGACCAGGTCAAGGGCGAGAAACCGCTGACCCAGGACGGCAAGCAGTCCGCGTATGTGCGCTGCGTGGTCGATACCATCGTGCGCGAACTCCCGCCGCAGTGGCAGCAGGGCGGTTGGGAAGAGGCGGTCTTCATCGATAAGAGCCCCAATGCGTTCGCGCTGCCGGGCGGGAAGGTAGGCGTCTATACCGGCATCTTCGATGTCGCCCGCAATCAGGATCAACTTGCGGCGGTGATCGGCCATGAGATCGGCCATGTGATCGAGCGTCACCACGACGAACGCGTCACCCGTCAGATGGGCGCGGCCGGGGTGGTTCAGCTGCTCGGCGCGTTGGCGGGTTCCCGCTATGGCCAGGGCGGCTCCGACATCGCCACCCAAGGCGGCAGCATTCTCGCCCAAGGCGGGTTTCTGCTGCCTGGCACCCGCGAGCAGGAAACCGAAGCGGACGTCGTCGGTCAACGACTGATGGCCCAGGCGGGATTCGATCCGCGCCAGGCGGTCGACCTGTGGCAGAACATGCTGACCGCAAGCGGAGGCAGCCGTCCGCCGGAATGGCTGTCAACGCACCCCGATCCGAAATCGCGCATCGGCGAACTGCGCAAACGCGCGGACGCGTTGATGCCGGCCTACGAACAGTCCCGCGCTGCCGGCCGCAAGCCGAAGTGCGGCTGAGCGTATCCTCCCCGCTTCCAGCTGGACGCCTGCAGCCATCGCGCTACCGCGAGCGCTCCGCAGCAATGTTCATGATCCAAAGCGCTTGATCAAACCCCATCCTGCCGACACCGTCGTTTCCTACGTCACTTCGACCCGAGAACTTCCATGACCACAGCCTCTCTTCGCGTTCTTCCCAAAACCGCTCTGCATGCCGCTATCGCGCTGCTGATCGGCTGCGCATATACCGGAGGCGCTTTAGCGCAAGACAGCGAAGTTGGGGGTGACATGGAAGACAAGCCAAAATCGACCACCATGACCGGCAGCGCAGCCGCCGCCGCCGAACGTGCGCGTCAGCGCAAGACCGAAGCCGCGGCCAAGACCAATGCCCAGCCGGCGCAATATCCTCAGGCCACCCGCGTTGAACCGGCGAAGCAGTCGGTCTCCGGTAAAGATGCGAAGACCGCCAACGCGATCCAGGCCGATTACGACGCCAAGAAATACGCCGATGTGATGACCAAAGTCGACGCCTTCAGCGCCGCAGGCTCGACCAACAGCTATCTGTTGAGCTATCTCTATCAGCTCGCCGCCAGCGCCGCGACGTCGATCGACGACAATGCCAAGGGCGTGGAGTATTTCAAGAAGACCGTCGACGCGAACGGTCTCGACAACAACGGTCACTACCAGATCATGTTCAACTACGCGATCACGCTCAACCAGCTGGATCGCTACCCGGAAGCGCTCACCGTCATCGACCGGTTCCTGAGCGAAACCAAAAGCGAAAAATCCGAAGCGATCGCGCTCAAGGCCTATCTGCTGAGCCAGCTGGATCGTCCCGCCGAAGGCGCTGCGATGTACGAAAAAATTCTTGCGGCCAATCCCAAAGACCGCAGCGTATTGATGAATGCCGTGGCCTTGTATCAGCAGGCAGACAATTTCGAGAAGGCCAATGCGCTGCTCGAAAATGCGCGTAAACAAGGGTTGCTTGTAGATGGCAAGGAATACCGCGCGCTGTTCGTGGGTTATGTCAACGCCGAAAAATACAAGGACGCGCAGGCGGTGCTGGAGGAAGGCGTAAGCAAGGGTGCGATCACGCCCTCGCAGACGTTGGCCAACGATTATTCGATCATCGCCCAGAGCTATTACGCCGACGACAAAGTGCCGCAGACGATCGATTTCTATACGCGCGCGTCGAAGGTCGCCACCGATGGCGAAGCGTCGTTGAATCTGGCCAAGGTGCTGCGCAACGAGGACCGCTTGGCTGAAGCCAAAGCAGCGGCGCGCGAAGCGTTGGCCAAAGGCGTGAAAAAGCCGAAGGAAGCCAACGACATTCTGGCGCTGCCCGGCAAAAAATGAGGCGGAGCCCGCCGATCCCTCATCGAATCGGGCCTCCCCGATGAAGCCGAGGGTGTTGGTAAGTCCCGCCGCGATTGGTATAAGCTTACAGATTCCCGCAACGGGTTCTTGCCAAGAAACCTGTTGCGGTTCGACCATTCCGGGGTATGGTGGTTTGGGGTCGGGTTCATCATCATGGATAGATTGAGAACTCGATACCGAGCCAGTACCACGAGTCCGCTAAACCGAGCCTGCTGCGCATGACCCAACAGTTGCCGACACACGACAAGCGCGACCGCGAAGATCCCGGCCTGAACTGGTCGAGGATCACCGCTATCAGCTTCGCCATTGCGCTGCATATCGCAGCGCTCATGCTGTTGCTGGTTCCGGTGACGCCGCCGGGCGCCGAGCAGGAAGAAGAGCAGAACACCAGCGTCGTTATCATCGAGCCGCCGCCGCCGCCACCGCCGCCGCCGCCGCCGCCGCCGGAACCGCCGAAAGAAATCAAACTCACGCCGCAGGAAACCCCGCGTCCCGTGATCGAGCCGCCGCCGGAAGATCCGCCGCCGGTGACTTTCGATGAACCATCGCCGGTCGATACGCCGGCACCGCCGCCGGCACCACCGGCACCGCCTGCGCCACCGGCGCCCAGCGGTCCGCCGCGCAACAACGGCGACCTTCGCGGCAGCATCTGCTCCAAGCCGCCGGATGGGCAGCTTGCCGCGGCGATCTCCCGCGCTGGCCGCGGTGCCAAGATGCGCATCAAGATCAATTATGAAGCGGATGGTCGGGTCACCGACGCCGCTATCGAAGTGGGCAGCCGCGACCGCGACCTCGATCGTGCCGCGCTGACCTGGGCCAAAAAAGTGAAGCTTTGCCCGGGCGCTGCGGGCGTCGGCATTCTGCCGCTCGACCTCACGCTCCCTGATTGACCCGTTATTCTTTTTACCCGATTGACCCGTTGCTTTGAGCCGTTGAATCGTTCCTTCCACACACAAGAAAGGTAAGCGTCATGCTGCAGGAAACCACCGCCGCCGCAACCGGGGGCAACAGCGCCGCCGCTCTGAAGCAGATGGGTGTCGACCATCTGGTCGCAGAGATGATGGCCAACCCTGGCGACTACGTCGTCCAGATCGCCGTCGCCGCCACCTTGGCCATCATGTCCGCGATGTCCTGGTACTGGATCGTCGTCAACTTCATCAAGAACACCAACCTCCGCCGTCGCGGCGACTCGGTGACCGGCACGTTCTGGGAAACCCCCAACGCGCAGGACTCGATCCGCTTCATGGAAGAGCAGCCCAAGAGCGAGCCGTTTTCGAAGATCGCCCTCGACGCCGCTCAAGCCGCTGCGCATCACCAGCGCCATGAAGGTTCGCGTCTGGTCGAGTCCCTGAACCGCTCCGAGTTTGTTGATCGCGCGCTTCGTCAGGCCGTCACCCGCGAATCGATGGGCCTCGAAAGCGGCCTCACCGTACTCGCCACCGTCGGTTCGACCGCGCCGTTCGTCGGCCTGCTCGGCACCGTGTGGGGCATCTACGGCGCGCTGATCAAGATCGGTGCGACCGGCCAGGCTTCCATCGACGCCGTTGCCGGCCCGGTAGGTGAAGCGCTGATCATGACCGCGGTCGGTCTGTTCGTCGCCATCCCGGCGGTGCTCGCGTACAACTTCTTCGTGCGCAGCAATCGCATTACCAACAACAAGTTCGACACCTTCGCGCACGATCTGCACGACTTCTTCGCGACCGGCGCCCGCGTCGGCGAAGTTGCCGGCAAGCGCTGATCGACGCGACGATCGAATCTTCGAGGGAGTAGAAGCCATGTCCTTCAGTTCCGGTAACGACAGCGGCGGCCCGATGTCCGAAATCAACGTCACGCCCCTCGTGGACGTGATGTTGGTGTTGCTGATCATCTTCATGATCACCGCACCGCTGATGTCGCACAAAACCAAGGTCGAGCTGCCTGAAGCGGACCTCACGAATAGGCCGGAAACGGTTCCGCCGACGCCTCCAATCACGGTGGCCGTGACCGAGCAGGGGCGATTCTTCCTCAACGACGAGCCGATGACCCGCGAACTTCTGGAAAGCCGGCTATCGGTCGAAGCGCAGAGAATCCCCCAGCCGGAGGTCAACATCCGCGGCGACAAGACCACCCACTATCGTTACGTGAATGAAGTGGTCAACATCGCCCAGGCCCAGGGCATGCGCAAGGTCGGCTTCGTTGCGACCCGCGAACGTAATTGACGAAAATAGACCGAGAATAGACGTATGGCATTCGCATCCAACTCCGGCGGCGGCCCGATGGCCGACATGAACGTCACGCCCCTCGTGGACGTGATGTTGGTACTGCTGATCATCTTCATGGTGACCGCGCCGATTCTGTCTTATCCGATCGACATCGACTTGCCTCAGCGAACCACCAATCCGCCTGATAATCCGAAAGAACCGCCGCCACCGGTCAAGTTGCGCATTGACGCCGCCGGCACGGTTTACTGGAACGATAGTCCGACACCGGTGAACTCTCTGTACAGCATGATGGCTGCGGAAATTGAGCGCGACCCTCAAAACCAGCCGACGCTAGAGATCGATGTCAATGAGGACGCGCAGTATCAAGTTCTCGCGAAAGTCCTGGCTTCGGCCAAGAACGCCGATATGAAGAAGATCGGTTTCGTAAAGAAGTAAACCGCGTCACCGGCCGATGGCGGACCTGCAGCCCGTCGCCGCGCCCGCAAACCGCTTGCTACATTCCAACGCCGCCCACCCGGGCGGCGTTTTTTTGTGGGGAGTCGCCCGGACTTTCGACAATGTGGCTTGCAGTTTCGGTGCGGACGCGAGTAACGTGGAACAGCACTCAACCGAGAGGAGCAGGGCCATGGCTTTCGCGCAAGCAGAATCCCGGCAGGACGCCATTTCGGCAATGAACATCACCCCGCTGGTCGATGTGATGCTGGTGATGTTGGTGATTTTCATGGTCACCGCCCCGGTGTTCAGCCAGGCGATACCGCTGCCGCTTGGCGGAAAGCCGCCCCTCATTGATCAAACACCCCCACCACCGATCGAACTGCGGATCGACGCCGCTGGCGAAGTGTTTCTATTGGATCAGCCGGTGCCCGTCTCGGCGCTGTCCTCGATGCTTTCGGCAGAAATCGAGCGTGGAGGTGCGCAGCTGCCGGCTCTGAAAATCGACGCCAACGGCGAAGCGGACTATCAGGTCATCGCCAAAGTGCTGGCCACCGCGCAGAATGCAGGTCTGAGCAGCATCAGCTTCAAGCGGTAATGATCATTGTCATCGCGGGCGGCAGTATGCCGCTCGCGAGAGGCATCAACGCTCGCCGATGACGGCGAGATAGCGTTTGACCGTTGCAGCCAGCCCCGCATACAGCGCTTCGCTGATGAGGGCATGGCCGATTGAGACTTCCAGCACTGCCGGCACATGCCGCAGGAACAGCCCGAGGTTGTCTTCACTGAGATCATGCCCAGCGTTGACGCCAAGACCATGCGCGGCGGCGGTGCGCGCAGTGTTCGCGAACGCCGCCAGCTGCGCGTCGGGCGTACCGCCGGCAAAGGCTTCGGCATACGGCCCCGTGTACAGCTCGATGCGGTCGGCACCGCTCGCTGCCGCGGAGACGATATCTGCACCAGGGTCCGCGAACAGACTGACCCGACAGCTCAGCGCTTTCAGACTGGCGACCTGTAGGCGCAGACCTTCGAGGTCTTGAACGAAATCGAACCCGTGATCCGACGTGAGCTGGCCGTCGCCATCGGGCACCAACGTGGCCTGCGCTGGGCTCGTCTGCGCGCACAGTGCGTGGAAGCCCGGATAATCTGCGCGCGGCGGCGCAAAGGGATTGCCTTCGAGATTGAATTCGACGCCGTAGCTGCGGGTGAGTTCGGCCAGCGCATACACATCGTCGGTGCGGATATGACGCGCATCAGGCCGTGGATGCACGGTGATGCCGTGCGCGCCGGCATCCAGACAAACGCGTGCCGCGGTCACCACGTTTGGATCGTGGCCACCGCGCGAGTTGCGCAGTACCGCGATCTTATTGACGTTGACGCTGAGAACGGTCAAGAAAAGAACGAAGCGCGGACGTTCAGGACTGCGCGGTATCGCCGGCGTTCGGCGCCGGGGTACCCGCGGCTTCCGCACGCTTGGCTTCGGCCTGTTCGCGCAGACGGCGCAACTCCTGCGGATCGATCAGCAGGGCTTCGCTGCGGGCGCTGTTGCCGACGCGCTGCGCCAGCAGGCCCATGATCGCGAAAATGCTCAGGCCCAGCGACGCCAGGACGCAAAGAATCACCATCGCGATGGAGGTGGCGTTAAGCGCGACCAGGAACAGGCCGACAGCAATCAGGAGAAGAAGCCAAGGCATGAGTCGCGTCCTTACCGGGAACGGGTGCCGGAGGAGAGGGGGACGGGCGCCAGTCTACTCCGGAGGGCCATGGCGCCGACAGGCCGCCGGCCGGTCCGCGCCTGCCGTCCGTCGCCCTGCCGGCTGCGACTACAGCAGTGGCGACATCAGCCGGGCCAACGCTTCCGGCAGTCGGGTGGCGAACAGCTGTCGCCGGCGGTCGGCGCGGACCCGCGGCGCATGGGCAAATTCGCCTTCGATCAGCGTCGCCAGTCGCTCACCGATACTGCGGTCCTGAAACAGCACCGATACCTCGAAGTTCAGCCGGAAGCTGCGGTGATCGAAATTGGCGCTGCCGATGATCACCGAGGCGTCGTCCACCAGCAGCGCCTTGGTATGCAGCATCCGCGGCCCGTATTCGTAGACCTTCACGCCGGCCGCCAGCAGATCGTCGAAATACGAGCGTGCCGCCAGCGTCACCAAGCGCGAATCGCTGATCCGCGGCACCATCAGCCGCACGTCCAGGCCGCCCAGCGCGGCCGAGGTCAGCGCCATCATCGCCGCTTCGCCGGGAACGAAATACGGCGTGGTCAGCCATACGCGCTGGCGTGCCGCATGGATCAGACCGACGTGCAGACGATGGATCGCTTCCCACGACGAATCCGGCCCGGAGGTCAGCACCTGCGCCGAGATTTCGCCGGGTGAAGCGGCGGGCAGCGTGCGCGCGATGTCGGAAATGAAGTCGCGATCGCCGGTGGCGTAGACCCAATCCTCCGCGAACACCAGCTGCAGCGAGCGCACCGCATCGCCTTCGATGCGCAGATGCAGATCGCGGTAGGCGTCGCTGCGCAGGCGTTCGTTCTCGTCGTCGGTGATGTTGATGCCGCCGGTGTAGGCGATACGGCTGTCGATCACCACGATCTTGCGGTGGGTGCGCATGTTCAGCCACGGCCGAGACCAGAACTTCCAGAACCGCGTTGGATGAAACCAGGCCAGCTCGCCGCCGGCATCGATCAGCGGCGCGAAAAAACCGCGCGAACACGCTCCGGAGCCGATCGCATCGAGCAGCACGCGCACGCGCACGCCGCGTTTCGCGCAGGCCACCAATGCGTCTCGCAGTGCGGTGCCGCTGCGGTCGGGCATGAAAATGTAGTACTCCAGATGCACATGCTGCTGCGCGCTGCCCAGATCTTCGATCAGCGCGTCGTATTTCGCCGCACCGTCGATCAACAGGCGCACGTCGCGTGCGGTGCTTGGGGGCAGGCCGGTCGACATCCTCGCCAGGGTTGCCAGCTCCAGTGCGGCAGGCGAATCCGCCGCACCGCCCACACCGCTGCCAAGCGCATCGCCTTCCAACCGGCTGCGCGCGCGGCGCAGCCGCTGACGATGGATTTTTTGCGGGCCCAGCAGGTGATAGATCAGAAAGCCGACATAAGGCAGCAGTGCCAGACCCAGCAGCCAGCTCAGCGTCGCCACCGGCTCGCGCTTTTGGAGAACGATCCAACTGCCCAACAGGATCAGATACGTGAGCCAGCCGATCAGCAGGGCAAGGCCGAGCTTCGGCCCGATCACCGGGATGCGGTGCAGCCCGTCCCACACCCAAGCCCACCGATCGAACATGCCGAGAACCCCGTCGCAACGACTGCGACTTGCGCACGCTAGCCTAACCCGATGACACGCGGCGGCAAAATAGACGAAGCCACCCACAACCTGCTGCGCAGCGGGCCGATGAAAGGGCGCGGCGCGGCATCCTACGTGCGCGGCCGTTTCGAGAAGACCGTCGCCGAAGCCGAAGACGACGGCTGGGGATCGGTCTACGCCAGCGATGAAGAGCATGCAGATGCCGCACCGCCGAAACTGCGCACCGAAGTCACCGAAGAACGCGCGCGCAGCATCGTCAGCCGCAACCAGTCGCCGGACATTCCCTTCAGCCAATCGCTCAATCCCTATCGCGGCTGCGAACACGGCTGCGTCTACTGCTTCGCGCGGCCCTCGCATGCGTATCTGGATCTCTCGCCGGGGCTCGACTTCGAAACCAAGCTGTACGCGAAAACCAATGCCGCTGACATGCTGCGCAAGGAATTCGCAAGAAAAGGCTACCGCTGTTCGCCGATCTCGCTGGGCATCAACACCGACGCCTACCAGCCTATCGAACGCCGCTACCGCATTACCCGTCAGCTGCTGGACGTGTTCGCCGAATGCCGGCACCCGGTGAGCCTGATCACCAAGAGTGCGCTGATCCAGTGCGACATCGACATCCTCGCACCGATGGCGCAGCAGGGTCTGGTGACCGTATACGTATCGATCACCTCGCTCGACAATCAGCTGTCATCGAAGCTCGAACCCCGCGCCGCAGCGCCGCATACGCGCCTGAAAACGGTGCAGGCGCTGCACGAGGCCGGCATCCCCGTCGGTACGATGGTCGCGCCGATCATCCCGATGATCACCGACCGCGAGATCGAACACATCCTCGAAGCGGCTTACGCCCACGGTGCCCGCGCCGCTGGCTATGTGCTGCTGCGCCTGCCGCATGAACTGAAAGAAGTCTGGCGCGAATGGCTGGCGCTGCATTACCCCGAACGCGCCGTACACGTGATGAGCCTCATCCAACAGATGCGCGGCGGCAAGGACTACGACAGCGCCTACGGCACCCGCATGCGCGGCGAAGGCCCGTTCGCGGATCTGATCGCGATGCGGTTTGCGAAGGCATACAAGCGGATCGGGTTCGGGCGGTTGGCGGCGTTGGATTGCTCGAAGTTTCTCCCGCCGGTGGCGGAGAAGCCTGATTCGCCGCAGGGGAGGCTGTTTTAAAGCCCGCCCTCACCCTCGCGAGCTGCGCTCGCTCTCCCCTCTCCCGCACGCGGGAGAGGGCGCCCGACAGGGCGGGTGAGGGCGATTTAGGCTTTTGGTTGTTGCGGGTTGACGATGAGATTGAGGATGACCGAGATGACTGCTGAAAGTCTATGCTCGGCAAGTCGCAAGTAGGCTGTGTCATCGACCCAGCCAGCGAGAAAAAATGTAGGGTCAATGACCCGGCCTGCGTTCTCTCCGATCATTTTTTGCGGTGGTGGAGAGGCATTGATGGTGGGCCAGGGCCCACCCTACGAAAGCCGATTTGCGTGCGGGGTTATGTCTGCCCGTACATCACTTCCGCACGTTGGAACAAAATCCAGCTGGTCGCGATGAACTTGTCGCCGCGCTGCGGGCGGTTGCCGCGATGCGTGTGCGTGAAGGCTGTCGGCGCAATCAGCAGTGAGCCGGTCTCCGGTTTTACCTTACGCTGCTGGAACAGGAATTCGGTTTCGCCTTCCTCGAAGTCGTCGTTGAGGTAAAGCGTCCACAGCAGATGCCGGTGCAGGGTTTCCGCGCTGCTGTCGCGCGGATACAGTTCGCAGTGCCAGTACGGGTAACCCCCTTCGCCGGCGCGGTACCACTGCAGGTTGATGCTGCCGGGGCGCAGGCAGGTGCGGATGAGGTCGATGATACCGGCGTCGTCTTTCGCTGCGAGCGTTTCCGCCGACAACCGCTGCAGGGTGCCGTCGGGACCCGGCTGCTGCAGCATCAGCGGCGCGATCAGCGCCTGCGGATAGTCGCGCAGGTATTGGATCAGGCCGCGCAGCATCGCCATGTTCAAGGCCTCTTCGACCTGTTGCCACGCGGGGTTTCCGGTGAGGTTGATGTCGCGGCTGTGCTTGAGTTCGGGATACACGCCGCCGCCGATCTGTCCGGGCCGCAGGTCATCGCTGGTGCGCATGTAGGCAATGATGTCCGCGCACACGCCGCGCGGCAGTGCGTTCGGCGTGACCGAAATGAAATCCCGGACAAGCATCTCGTTACTCATTCGCGCCGATCGGCCGCAGCAGCCAGTCTTCGCCGTTCATGCTGCAGGCGGCATCGACGATGAAATAGGTGGTTTGAAAACCCTTGGGAAATTTCCGTGGATCGACTTTGGCGCCGAAGTCGCGAACGCCGACGGTCATGGTGCTGCCGAAGCGCCGCTTGAATGCCGATAGGTTTTTCGGAAGATCGCGACCGCGCATGAGCACGTTCCAGGTTTTTTGCGGCGATCCTCTCAGGGTGCGGTCAACCGAGAAGGTGACTTTCGACAGCCCGCCGGACGTCACGCCGGGCATCTCACCAAGGTGCAAAACGTAGCTCGTTGGTTTGCCTTCAAACAGAACGCTCGCATCGTATTCCTGCGCCGACTCCGTTTGCGGCCCCATGCATGCCGATGCCGGCATCGCAAACAACAGGGAAAGACACAGCGTGATGACAAGCGTTTTCATAGGGTGATTCCAGACGATATCGAGACGGTTCGATCGAGCATGCGATCAGAATGGTCGGCCTGCAGATGGTAGCGGGTAGCGATCTCCACTTCGTCCTTCGACCCCAGAAACACCGGTACGCGCTGATGCAGATGGGTCGGGGCGATGTCGAGCATGCGCCTACGGCCGTCGGTGGCGGCGCCGCCGGCCTGTTCGATCAGCAGGCTCATCGGGTTGGCTTCGTACATCAGCCGCAGCTTGCCGGCCTTGCTCGGATCCTTCCTGTCCCATGGATAGATGAAGATGCCGCCGCGGGTGAGGATGCGGTGCACTTCGGCCACCATCGAGGCGATCCAGCGCGTGTTGAAATCCTTGCCGCGCGGACCTTCTTTTCCGATGAGCAGGTCGCGCACGTAATCCTGCATCGGCGTTTCCCAATGGCGCTGGTTAGACATGTTGATCGCGAACTCCTTCGTTTGCTCAGGCACGCGGATGTGTTTGCGGGTGAGCAGGAACGCGCCGTGTTCGCGGTCCAGGGTAAAGGCGTGGGTACCGTGGCCGATGGTCAGCACCAGCATCGTGCTGGGGCCGTAGATGCAGTAGCCGGCGGCGACCTGCTCGGTGCCCGGCTGCAGGAAGTGCTCGTCGCCGACGGTGGTCACGCCGTCCGGGCAGCGCAGCACCGAGAAGATGGTGCCCACCGCCACGTTCACGTCGATATTGCTGCTGCCGTCGAGGGGGTCGAACAGCAGCAGATAGTTGCCACGTGGAAACGCGTCGGGGATGGGCTGGCAGTGGTCCATCTCCTCGGAGGCGCAGGCGGCGAGATGGCCGCCCCAGGCGTTGGCTTCCAGCAGGATCTCGTTGCTGAGCACATCCAGCTTCTTCTGGGCCTCGCCCTGCACATTGCCTGTGCCGGCATCGCCCAACACACCGCCCAGGGCGCCCTTGCCCACCGCCACCGCGATCTCTTTGCAGGCCCGGGCGGCCACTTCGATCAGCAGCCGCAGGTCGGCGCTGATATGGTCTTGGCGCTCTTCTTCGATGAGATGCCGGGTCAGGGAGACGGGGGAACGGGTCTGGGGTTGGGTCATGACGGCGTGCGATGGGGCGGCAGGCGCTATTTTCGCCTACCCGGCGCCCTTCGCCGTCTCACAGCCTCAAGAGATGCAACAGGCCGAATCCGCTGCGGCATTTTTCGCTAAGTGTTTGCCAGCACTGGTATTCCCGGGCATAATGCGCTGCTCGCTACGCCCGGCCCGATTGCACACGGCCGGAGGGCCGGCCCGCGATGCCGCCCGCCAGCGCAGCGACACCCAAACTCATCCCGTCTCGCAAGGTGGCCGTCAGGATCGATTCGTCGAACCGGACCGCCGCCGGGGCCGCCGTCTCCCGGGCTACGGGAGGCCACCGCAGATCGCACGATTCCGTCGCGCGTTCTTATCGATAGAGGTTCGTATGTCCCGCGAATGCCAAGTGACCGGCAAGCGCGTGCAGAGCGGCAACAACGTCTCGCACGCCAACAACAAGACCCGCCGCCGCTTCATGCCCAATCTTCACGAACGCCGCTTCTGGGTGGCTTCCGAGAACCGTTGGGTCAAGCTGCGCGTTTCCGCCAATGCCCTGCGCACCATCGACAAGAACGGCATCGACGCCGTGCTCGCCGATCTCCGCGCACGCGGCGAAAAGATCTGAGGAGGACTGAACCATGGCTTCCAAACGCGACAAAATCCGTCTGATTTCTTCGGCCGGTACCGGTCATTTCTACACGACCGACAAGAACAAGAAAAACACGCCTGCCAAGATGGAGATCAAGAAGTACGATCCCGTCGTCCGCAAACACGTGATGTACAAGGAAGGCAAGATCAAGTGACGCAATGGCGCGTTCACGCATAGCGCGAACGCCTTTGCCATTGCGTCATCCCGAACCGCAGGTGAGGGATCTGCTTTTCAAGACGAAGCCCGCCGAATGGCGGGCTTCGTCGTTTGCGGCATTTCTCAAAACAGTTTTTCCATCACAACATCGTCCATTACGTAACCGTTACCGATGTCGAAGAGCGCTTCTTCGCGGACGACGAGGCCGCATTTGCGATATATCGCAATCGAATCGATGTTGCCCTGGTTGACGGTCAGAGACCGCCATGACCGTCCAGGGCGTGCGTCTTGGTTCAGCGGGTCGATCCGAATGTCTTGATGCATGGATTGTCCGGAATATTTGCTCAGCGAACATCGCTGGCAAGCGTATCCGCCGGCGGGCGGCTGCAGCAGCCGATGCCGCGAGGATTCATACCGGCATCCGCACGAAATCCATCGTCCAGTTGGTTTCCCAGATGTATCCGCCATCGCTGGAAAACGCCTGTTCCCAGCGTGCGTTGTCCGCGTCGAGTGATGACCATGTGAAGCGGACCTTGATCGGCATGCCATCGAGTACGTCGTCCGCATAGAACGATCCGATTCCGCTCTGGAATCCTCCGATGACGGGAACATCGAGCTGATGTGGCCTTCGCCCATCCAGCCACCAGATCGCCCATAGCGCTGTCGCGGGGTCGAACGCGCGCATAGCGACTGCCCGGTACGCGCCATCAGGCAGTTCGAGCAGATTGTCCTCAAGATTGCCGAAGCCACCGAGGATCTTCCGGGTGGTGGATGTGCCCTCGAATTCGAGCCAATCGCGACAGTCGACCAGTCGTTTCTTGAGACGCCGATGGTGGACGCGCCAGTCGCCGATGACGAAATCGAAGTCGTTGGGGGTGCGGTCGCGCGTTACATTACTGGAAGCATGGTGCATGGTCATGGTCCGTCCGACAGAGGTACCGCGACCATAAACCCGATCACCGACAAACGGTGTCAGGAATACACTCGGAGCGTGGATACCGTAATTAGAAACGAGCCGCCATGCGCGCAAGCCGCCTGCTGTCGACCCTGATGCCGCCGCCGTGCGGCCGGCGGATACGTCTGCAACGGTCCGGGCTGTCCCGGTCGTACGCTCGCAGGACTGTTCTTTTGCCGAGGTGCGCATGATTCCAGGCTGGGTGCTGCTGCTGGTGTCGCTGGGTTACGTGGGCGTGCTGTTCGCGGTCGCTTACCTCGGCGACCTGCGCGGCGCGACCCCGCGCTGGCGCTGGGCGCGTCCGC
>JANOXT010000198.1:0-12993 GCA_031418555.1 Lysobacterales bacterium
TGCCGGTATGGCCGAAGCCGCCCGCGCCACGCGCGCTGTCGGCGAAAGTATCCACCACCTCGAAGCGTGCGCGGACGACGGGAAGGAGGACCAACTGCGCGATCCGGTCCCCCGGTGCGATGGTGAACGCTTCCCGGCCGCGATTCCAGACGCTGATCATCAGCGGCCCCTGGTAATCGGCATCGATCAGGCCAGTCCCGTTTCCCAGCACGATGCCGTGCTTGTGGCCCAGTCCCGAACGCGGCAGCACCACCGCGCACAGGCCCGGATCGCCGATGTGGATGGCCAGCCCCGACGGCACCAGCGCGGCGTCGCCGGGCGACAGCGTCAATGCGGCCTCCAGCGCAGCCCGCAGATCCAGTCCGGCGCTGGCTTCGGTGGCATAGGCCGGCAGCGGCCATTCTCCACCGAAGCGGGGGTCGAGCAGTTTGACTTGCAGGGAATGATGCATCGATCGGCTTCGTGGGCGGCCCGGAGACCAACCAGTATCGCGGCAGGGCAGCCGTATCGCCAAACGGAGTCATGGGCTGGGCCCGGCGATGCTTCGCGGCGTTGGACACGACAAGGCCCGCAGATGCGGGCCTTGTCGTGATGCATGCGGCTGAGAGCGGTGGCTTACATATCCGCATCCGTAGGCCAACCCTCACCAGTGCCCCGGTTGAACACGCGGTCGCTGTCCAACACGTTGCCGGCTGGAATCGCGTCCTGCGCCGCAATGCGCGCATAGACCGGAGTGAAGTCCGGACGGGTGGCCTCCATCAGCTGTTCGTAACTGTCGATGACGAAATAGCTCTTCTGATAACTGTCGATGCGGTAGCGGGTGCGCATGACCCGCTCCAGATCGAAGCCGATCCGGTTGGGCGCATCGCTCTCCAGGCAGTGCAGGCTCTCGCCTTTCGAGCTGAGGATGCCGGCGCCATAGATGCGCAGGCCGTCGGCTTCACGGATCAGGCCGAACTCGACCGTGTACCAGTACAGCCGGGTCAGATTGACCAGCGCCTCCGGGGCGATGGCGTGCGCTTTGACGCCGCCGCGACCGTAGGCGGCCATGTAGTCGGCGAACACCGGGTTCATCAGCAGCGGCACGTGGCCGAACAGATCGTGGAACAAGTCCGGCTCGGCCAGATAATCCATCTGCTCGGGCTTGCGGATCCACCACGTCACCGGGAAGCGACGGTTGGCGAGGTGCTCGAAAAAATCCAGCTCCGGCAGCAACCCCTGCACACCGATGATCTCCCAGCCGGTCGCGGCGCGGAGCATGCGGTTGAGATCGTCGAATTTGGGAATCTGCTGCGCCGACATCCCCATCTCTCGCTGGGTGCGCAGAAAATCGGTACTGGCGCGGCCAACCAGCAGCCGCTGCTGGCGCTCGAACAGGGTCGCCCAGACCTCGTGCTCGCTGCGGGTGTAGCTGCTCCACGGCTGCTCCACCACGGCGGTGGTGTACACCGGCACGTAACCCTTGTCGGTCATGTGATGTTCGACGCATTCGGGGGCGGCATTCATGGCATTCCTTGGCTGGCGGGAAGTCCACACACTGTAGGCGCGTTTTGACGCAATGAGCTTGCTTTGTTGCAAGATTGACGGTTATATCCGCAACAATATTGCGTATATCGCAAAATTGGAGCAATGCATGGCTGCCAGCGACCTGGACCGCATCGATTTGCTGTTACTAGCCGAACTGCAGCGCGCCGGCCGACAGACCAATGCCGAACTGGCCGACAGGGTGAATCTCTCGCCCTCGGCCTGCTTGCGCCGGGTGCAGCGGCTGGAGCGCGAGGGCGTGATCGCCGGTTACCGCGCCGAAGTCGACCCCGAACGCCTGGGCCTGGGCCTGCAGGCCTTCGTCCGCGTGCAGTTGGCGCGCCACGACGCCGAAGCAGTGGCCGCGTTCGCTGGATTCGTCAACGATTGGGACGAAGTGGTCGCCTGCCACGCCCTCACCGGCGACATGGACTATCTGCTGCAGGTGGTGGTGCGCGATCTCGAACACTTCTCGCGCTTCCTGCTGGACCGTCTTTTGAATCAGGCCGGGGTGGCGGATGTGAATTCGAGTTTCGTGCTGCGTACGGTCAAGGCGTTTCGGGGGTTGCCGTTGGGGCGGTGAGGGTGTCGGGGCGAGGCGTTTGCTGTTGCTATTATCAAGGATCGGTCAAACGCGCTACCAAAAGCGAATCCACGGGATATCCATGCTATCGAAGCAGATTGTTCCAGCACTAACGTTGGCTGCCAGCGTAATCATACTTTCTGGCTGCGCTAAACAAGTTGCGCCAATCACTACTCACATCTTTGCGCGGGAGCCGGCTGATGTGAGCATCGCGGTGCCTGTTGCTGCGCAACGAAGCGGGAAAATGGGCAACGCTGCCGATGCGTTGACGGCTGCGTATTTCCTCGACACAGTGCGTGTGTATCTGCCCCCGCCGGAATGGCTACTTCAAGGCGCGGTAATTCAGCCTGAATATAACCATGCCGAGATTGGTGACGTGAGCGGCGACGGCCGCAGAGACGCCATATCGGTACTGACCAACATGCCTAATGGCTACCAAATCATCATCTATGCACAGACCCCCAACGGCACATTTTCGGCCTCGCAAACCTATGTGTTGCCTGCACCGATTCACGAAGGCCCGCGTTGGCTGAGAATTGCCGACATAAATCGCGATGGCGTACAGGACGTGATCGCAATCCGCTGGCAGTCGGTAAACGTATTGTTATCACAGCCTGACGGATCGAAGTCTTGGCGCACGCATCCGGTAGGCCACCTCGGTATGGACGTTGCACCGGTAGTCGCTGACATGGATCGTGACGGCAACCAAGACGTTGTCGCGCACTTGTCCTCGTGGGGCAGCGCCGTCAATCAGAACACTGATAATCGTGCCCGTATAATGATCTACTTCGGCGACGGTGCTGGTGGCTTCTCAAGGCAAGAAACCACTTACACTTACGGTGTCGATCCATCCGATGTGGAAAGCGCGAACGGCTTGGCAACCGGCGATATGGACGGCGATGGGGATAGCGATGTTGGGCTTTCAGTCCGTCAATTCGACCATTGGGGTCAACGTTGGAGCTACCGGACCGATGTTTTTCTCTACGACCGGGCCACTGGATTCACCAGCCCCACCAACATCAGCCACGATCCCCGCGCACAATACCTAGCAATAGGCGATTTCAATGGTGATCGCCGCGATGACCTTGCCATCAGCAACGATCAAATAACACCATTGGAAACGAAAATATACATCCACCATCAACGTCCGGATGGATCCCTTTCGACTGCGCCTGTCGTAAAGTCGACATATCTAGATGCTACGGATCTTGATGCAACTGATCTTGATGGAGATGGCGATATTGACCTGCTAGTAGGCCATAGCAGCCAGTCGCGCGTCGGATATTATCTGCAATCCGGTGGAGTGCTTCAGGATGAGGCCTATCGGCAAAGCATTACATTCCGTGGGCCGTCGATGGGGTCAACAAGCCAAGCCTCCGGGGATGTAGATGGTGACGGATGCCCGGACGTTGCTGTCGCCGCAAGATTTGACGGCCTTTGGCTGATCCGCGGAGCCGGCTGTACTCCGCGTCGCCGAATAACCGGTGGACGAAGTCAGCCTCTGCTCAGGCAGGTATCAACGGCGTTAGAGTCACTGCCGTCGAGCGTGATAGTTGCACCGGCAGCGCAGCGCCTGCCGCTGGGATTGCAACGTCGAGGATCTCTCTTTGTCACCGTACGATAATGTCGTTTTATGCGAATCGCTACGCTCAACTTCATCGATTAAAGCGCAGCGAAAAGCTGGATCCCGGCTTGACCAGCCTGTCGGCTGTTGAAAACCGCCGGGATGGCGGCGCATTGAGCGCATCACACGCGCCAATCAACTCTCGCGATTCTTCAAAAACCGCGCCATCGATACATTGCCCGGCTGCGGCATGAACTGCGCGGCGACATCCACGAAGCCGCGCATGATCGCGATCTCGCGCGGCGTACGGTTCAGCGCGTCGCGGCTTTCGGGGTCGGCGCCGTCGTGCAACAGCTGTTGAGTCACCCGCAGCAGACCATGCAGCGCGGCCAGATGCAGCGGGCCGAAACCGCGCGGGTCGCGCACGTGCAGGCTGGCGCTTTCGTCGAGCAGGCGCGCCAGGCCGGCCAGCACCACCTCCTCGTTGCAGGCGGTGCCGGGTTCGGCGCGCGCGCCGAGCAGCAGCAGCAGCGGGGTGACGCCGCCCGCGGCCTGTGCGTCGGGGTCGGCGCCGGCCAACAGCAGCGCATCGAGCAGCGCGATCAGCCGGCGACGGTCGCGGGTGGTGAAACCGAACAGCGATGCGCAGTGCAGTGGGGTCAGGCCCTGCGCATCGGTGGCGTTGATGTTGGCGCCGGCCGCCAGCAGCCGCGTACACACGTCCGGCAGACCCAGCGCAGCGGCCAGCATCAGCACGGTGACATCGCCGGGCAGACGCTGTTCCAGCGTGGCGCCGGCTGCAAGCAGAAGGTCGACGATCTCGACCTGACGCATGCTTGCCGCCGCCGACAGCGGCGTGGCGCCGGTGCGTGCAGCCAGCTTCGGGTCTGCGCCGCGCGCCAGCAGCAGTTCGACCACCGCACGATGGCCGCCGCCTGCCGCGCGCAGCAGCGCGGTGCAGCCCTGCGCGTCGGTGGCGTCGATCGGCATGCCCAGGTCGATGAGGCGGCGCACCGCATCGGTATCGCCGCTGACCGCTGCCTGCGGCAGATCCGATGGCCGCAGCGCCCGGCCGGGCAGCGACCATTGCCGCCAGTCGAGCCAGTCGGCCAGATCGCGACGGCCGGTGGACAGCGCCACGCCCAGCGGCGTCTGGCCATCGGCGGCGCGGACCGTCGGCGACGCGCCGTGCAGGATCAGCTGTTTGAGGATCGGCTCGCGGCGCAGCGCGGCGGCCAGATGCAGCGCGGTCATGCCGTACTGGTCGCGCGCATCCAGCGCTACGCCGATCCCGATCAAACGCGCAATGACCTGAGTCCATCCCAGCCGTACCGCCAGCGTCAGCGGTGGATCGCGCGCCGGCGTTGCGGCGAAAGGATCGGCGCCGCGATCGAGCAGGTCCAGCGCGAGTTTTTCCAATCCCCGATCAGCGCGGTCGGCGGCGACGCAGGCGGCGAGAAAGCGCGCAAGGCCACCCGCGCCGGCCGGCGATACGCCGTGGCGCAACAGTGCTTGGATCGAGGCCGCGGCGCCTGGGCCTTTCGCCAGCCACGCGAACATCGGCGTATCGCCGGCGCCGTCTCGGGTTTCGGGATCGGCGCCGTGGCTGAGTAACCAGTCGATCTGCGCCGGTTCGGCCGGCGATTCGCCGTCGCGCAGCAAATCGCCAAGTTCATGTGCCGAAACCAACGGCAGCAATCGCTGCAGTTGATCGTCCCGGCCGTCATAGAGCGCGTCGCGCAGCAGCGAGATGGGTGAACGGTCGGGCAGCGGTGCTTCGCTGTCGGTGCCGACGCTGGCGGGCAGCAGATAATGCGGATCGATCGCCGACACCAGCGCCCAGCGTCCGGCGGTGGCAGCGTGATCGATCGCGCGCTTGCCATCCTGGTCGGCATGGTCGCTCTGAAGGCCCAGATCCAGCAACGCGCGGATCAGTGCCGGCGACGGCGCATCGGCCATGCACGCCAGGGTCAGCGCATGCCGGCCGTGGGCATCGACCGCGCGCACGTCGGGGCGCGCATCGATCAGCGCTGCGAGCGCCGGCAGGTGCCCGCCGCGGGCGGCTTCGAGGAACGGCGTCCGTTGTTCGCCGTCGCGGGCGTGAATATCGGCACCGGCGCCCAGCAGGATGCCGATGATCTCCGGGTGCCCGGCATAGGCGGCTTCATGCAGCGCGCTGCGGCTGCGTGGGTCGCGCGCATCGGCCTTGGCGCGGTGTTTCAGCAGCAGCTGCACACCGGCCGGATCGTCTTCATCGCCGCTGGCCGCCGCATGCAGTGCGGGCAATGCGCCGGGCAGTTCCGGCTTCGCGCCGCGCTCCAGCAGAAACCGCGCGAGCCGCCAGTTGCCGGCGGTGCAGGCCAGCGCCAGCGGACTGACTTGGTCGCGGTTGAGCGGATCGATTTCGGCGCCGGCATCGCGCAGCAGTGCGGCCACGCCGGGGTCGGAGCTGCGCGCCGCATGGTGCAGCGGCGTGTTGCCTTCGGCATCGGCGGTGCGCGGATCCGCACCGTTGGTCAACAGCGTCATCACCGCTTCGGGACGGCCGTGCCAGCTGTCGCGGGTCGCAGCGATCAGTGCGGTCATGCCCGCATGCACGGCATTCAGATCGATGCCGTGCGCGATCAACGCACGCAGCAGGCGCAGATCCGGCAATACTGCGGCCAGTATCGGCAGCGTGCGCTGGTCGCGGGCATCGGCCGGCGGCAGCGCATGCGGATTGGCGCCGGCATCGAGCATGGACAGCGCGCGTTCGGCCCGGCCATGGCGCGCGGCGTCGTACAGCGCGGCGTCGAGGTCCGCACCGTCGAGCATGGCGGCGGCGTCCGCCGTCGTAGCCTCCGCATCTTCGTCGTCGATCGCTTCCTGCAGCAGCGCGTCGGCGGTCACCGTGGACGGCGATGGAATGCGCAACAGCGCGCGATGCGCAAGCGGCCACGCCAGCATGCATATGCCCGCAGTCGCCCAGCGCAGGCTTGACGCCATGAGATCGGGCCACGCCAACAGCAGCGTGCCGGCCAGCGGCAGCGCCAGCCACAGCGCAGCGCCCAGACCGCGCCAGGCGCGGGTATCGATATCGCCCAGCGCACGCCAATGCGCGCGCAGCGCGCCGCCCTCGCCTTCCTGCCACCGCCACAGCGGCCATGTCCGCCACAGCCCGATCAGCAGGCCGCCGGCGACCGCGCTGACGGCGAGCGCAGCGCCCAGCGTGCGCCCCTGCAGCAGTGCCGACAGCGGCCAGGCGATCAACAGCAATAGCGCCAGCAGCGCCAGCGCCCACATCGCCAGGATCGGCATGCCGTCGCGACCGGCATCGCGCAGCCCGAAACGGCCGCCGCGCACGGCCAGCGCGAACGCCGGCTGGGCCAGCAGGCCGGCGATCGCCGCCAGCACCGCGCCCGTCAAACCGCCGATGTGGGCGCCAGCGCCGGCCGCCAGTACGGTCAGGACCAGCCCGATCGACAGCGGCACTCGCCCGAAACGGGCCAGCGGTGGAGCCGTGTCGATGACGTCGGTCTCAGCCATCGGTACCCCAGTCCTCGGTCATCGGATCCAGCATGGTCGGCGGAAACTGCACGTGGAACCGCTGCGCGCCGAGATTGGCGCGGACGACGGCGGGGTCCACACGGGCGAGCCTGCGCTCGGGCGTCAGTGCGACTTCAAGCACGAACTGCAGCGGCCCGAGCTGCGCACGCAGGGGTTCCGGGAGGCACGCGAAATCGTCGCGCGCGGCCAGGTAGAGATAGGTATCAGCCTTCCGCTGGCTCTTGTAGACGTAGGCGTGCATGGCCGGAACGGAGGATGCCTCTGCTGACAGGGTGAAAACGCCCGGCGCGACCGCCGAGAGACGGATGCGGGGAACCTGGCGCCACAGGCCCTGCGGGGCCCGCCCCTGTCAAATCAAACGCTTACGTGCTTGACTTGCGGCGGATGCATCCAAGTATCGCCCAACTGCCGGATATCGTGGGGATTCCCGGAGAATTGTGCGGCAAAGCACGGTTTGAGGCTAGGGCTTCGCCACCCTTTCTCACCCGACAAGATGTCCTTCAGGCCCGAGATCGGCTTCACCCGGAGAAGAGCATCCCGGCCAGAGATCTGCGCCGAAGGGCCTCCTGCGTCAGTAACCCCAGCTGTCATCCGCGCAGCACGCCGGTAAGCTGCGGAATATTCCGCTCACCTCCGGCCGCACATGACCACCCACCTCCGCCGTCTTTCCTTCGTGCTGCGCGCCGGTATTGTTGCAGCGATGACGCTGCCCGCCGCAGCGGCGCTTGCACAGCCGGCACAGCCGCTGACCATGGAACAGATCATGGCCGACCCCGACTGGATCGGCGGCGGCGTGGAGCAGGCCTGGTGGTCCTGGGACAGCGCGCAGGCGCTTTACCAGCGCAAGCGCGACGGTGCCACGATCCGCGACCAGTGGCGCATCCCCGTTGCCGGTGGAGCCGCCGCCAAGGTCGACGATGCAGCCCGCGCCGGACTGGACGCCGCGCAGCCCGTATTCGACGCCACCCGAACGCGCATGGCCTATGCGCGCAACGGTGACATCTTCGTGCGTGATCTGCGCAATGGTGCGCTCACCCAGCTCACGCGCAGCGAAGCGCAGGAATCGCTGCCGCAATGGGGACGCGATGGCGGTCTGGTCTGGCGCGCGGGCAACGACTGGTTCCGCTGGACCGCAGCGAACGGCGTGACCCAGGCCGCGAACGTACAGCTGACCGACGACCCCGGCAAAGCGCCTCCTGCCGACGATCTGCGCGACCGTCAGCTGCGGGTGATCGCAACGCTGAAGAACGACCGCGACCGTCGCGAAGCCGCGCGCCAGCAGGATGACGCATGGCGCCGTGCCGACGGCACCCGAGCGCCGGCGCCGGTATATCTAGGCAAACAGGTGGAGATCGCCGACAGCGCCCTGTCCCCCGACGGGCGCTGGCTGCTGGTCGTCGCGACAGCGAAAGGCGCGGAAGCCGGCACGGCCGGCAAGATGCCGAAATATGTCACCGAATCGGGCTACGAGGAATCCGAGGAAGTGCGCACCCGGGTCGGCCGCAATGCACCGCTCGCGCACGCGCTGTGGCTGATCGATATTGCCGGCGCGAAGGCGACCGAACTCAAGTTCGATGCGCTGCCGGGCATCGGCGACGATCCGCTCGCGGCGCTGCGCAAAGCGGCGAAGCAGGATCCGCTGAAAGGCAATCGCGCGGTGCGGATCGAAACCGACGGCGATGGCAGCGGCCCGGCGATCCACTGGAGCGACGACGGGCGCAGTGTCGCGGTGATGATCCGTGCGGTGGACAACAAGGATCGCTGGTTGGCCGTCATGGACCCGGCGAAAGCGGCACTGCAGTCGCGCCATCGCTTGACCGATGCTGCATGGATCAACTGGAACTACAATGATTTTGGTTGGCTGCGCGACGGCAAGACCCTGTGGTTCCTCTCCGAACAAAGCGGCTACGCCCATCTGTACGCCAGCGATGGCGGCACACCGCGCGCGCTGACTTCAGGGCGCTGGGAAGCTTCGTCGCCCACGCTCTCCGCCGACGGCAGCCGGCTGCAGTTCCTGTGCAACCGCGCCTGGCCCGGCGATTACGAAGTCTGCGATGTGCCGGTGGCCGGCGGCGCGGTGCGCGAATTGACCGCGCTGGACGGCGTCGAGGATTTCGTAGCCTCACCCGACGGTACCAAGCTGCTGGTGCGGCACTCCGACAGCTATTTGCCGCCGCAGCTCGCGGTGGTGGATGCGACCGGCGGCGATGCGCGCGAGCTCACCGATACGCGCACCGCCGCGTTCAAAGCGCAGAACTGGATCGCGCCCGAGTACGTGAAAGTACCTTCGAAACACGGTGCGGGCGAGATCTGGGGGAAATATTACGGGCCGGAGAATCCCATGCCGGATAAACGCTATCCGGTCGTACTGTTCGTGCACGGCGCCGGCTATCTGCAGAACGTCAGCGACAAGTATCCCAACTATTTCCGCGAACAGATGTTCCACAACCTGCTGGTGCAGCAGGGTTACATCGTGCTTGATCTGGACTATCGCGCCTCCGAGGGCTACGGCCGCGACTGGCGCACCGCGATCTACCGGCATATGGGCGAACCCGAACTGCAGGATTATCTGGACGGCATCGACTGGCTGGTCGCCAACAAACAGGGCGACCGCGACCGCGCCGGCATCTACGGCGGCAGCTATGGCGGCTTCATGACGTTCATGGCGCTGTTCAAGCAGCCCGGCGTCTTCAAGGCCGGCGCCGCGCTGCGCCCGGTCGCAGACTGGTCGCAGTACAACCACGAATACACCAGCAATATCCTCAACACGCCGGAACTGGACCCCGAAGCGTATGCGCGCTCCTCGCCGATCGAACTGGCGTCCGGCCTGCGCGACCATCTGCTGATCTGCCACGGCATGATCGACGACAACGTGTTCTACAAAGATTCGGTGATGATGGCGCAGAAGTTGATCGAGCTGCACAAGGACAAATGGGAGGTGGCAGCGTATCCGCTGGAGCGCCACAGCTTTACTCATCCCGATGCCTGGTACGACGAATATCGTCGCATCCATGAACTGTTCGAGCGCACACTGAAGTGACTGCGCTGCGGCGCCTGCCGCTGTCAGCGCAAAACCGACAAACACATCGCGAATGATGCGATCGCCACAACGCTGCGCCAAGGCGCACTCTGGATTCCACCATCATGCTGCAGAAAAAATCGAGACTCGTCCGCCCGAACCTTCGCGCCAATGTCGTACTGGTGCTGGTGGTCTGCTTCATGGTGGTGGCGCTGAACAGCCGCTTCTGGAGCATTGTGATGGACACCTCAGGACTCGGCGGCCTTCGCGGCATCGGGGTGATTGCGGCGATCGGCGCCGCGCTGTTCGCGATCACCCTGCTGATGCTGCTGCCGCTCAGCTTGCGCTGGACGTTCAAGCCCGGCCTCACGCTGGCGCTGATCCTCGCCGCCGGCGCCGCGTACTTCACCAGCAACTATGGCGCGGTGATCGATCGTCATGCCCTGGCCAGCGTCTACGAAACCGATGCGCGCGAAGCCGGCGAGTGGATCAATCTGCGGATGCTGCTGAGCATCGGCGCGTTGGGCGTGCTGCCGGCCACGCTGCTGTGGTGGGTCAAGATCGACTGGCAGACGCCGCTGCGGGAGCTCTTCTCGCGGCTTAAACTCGCGGTGGTCGCCATGGTGCTGATCGGTGTCGCCGCAGCGGCTTTCAGCAAAGACATCGCCTCGCTGGTGCGCAATCACCGGGAGCTGCGCCACATCGCGAATCCCTTCGCGCTGCTGGTGGCGAACCTCTCCTATCTCGATCACGCCCGCGACGACAACCGGCCGCTGGAGACGATCGGCAAAGATGCGCGTCGCGGCAGCGCATTGCCGGCAACTGCACGCCCGGTGGTGCTGCTGCTGGCGATCGGCGAATCCGCGCGCGCATCCAGCTACGCCAGCAACGGCTACGGCCGCGCCACCGACCCGCAGATGCGCGCACTGGGCGTCGTCAACTTCAGCAACGTGCGCAGCTGTGGCACCAACACCGCAACCTCGCTGCCGTGCATGTTCACCGATCTGGGTCGACGCAAATACGAGGACGGCGTCGCAAAGTATCGCGAGAACCTGCTTGATGTGCTGATGCGCGGCGGATACGACGCGGTCTGGCTGGACAACAACACCGGCAGCAAGAAGCTGGCGCTGCGCGCGAGGGAAGTGTTTCTGGGCAAGACCAACGACCCGCAGTTATGCAGCGCGGAGGGCTGCTTCGACGAAGTGCTGCTGACCCAACTGCGCAAGGAGCTGCCAGCGGTGAAGCGCGACACTGTGTTCGTGATCCATCTGCTGGGCAGTCACGGCCCCGCGTACTACGCCCGCTACCCAAAGCCATTCGCGAAGTTCGTGCCCGAATGCCGCACCAACGAGCTGCAGCAGTGCAGCGATGTGCAGCTGCGCAACACCTACGACAACACCATTGTGTATACCGACCATATTCTTGCCGGCGCCGCAGCCCTGCTGCGCGACGACCCGCGCATCGACCCGGCGATGCTGTACGTCTCCGATCACGGCGAATCGCTCGGCGAGCACGGGCTTTATCTGCACGGCGCGCCGTATGCGATCGCCCCCGACGAGCAGACGCACGTGGCGATGCAGCTGTGGGCGCCGGATCGATTCAACGCACGCCGGGGCCTCGATCTGGACTGCGTCCGCAAACAGGCCGATGCACCGCTGTCGCACGACAACCTCTTCCACAGCGTGCTGGGCCTCGCCGATGTGGCGACCGCGGTACGCAAACCGGCGCTGGATCTGTTCGCTGCGTGCGCTGCCGACAATGGAAACACGGTAAACGCCGTACCGCCCCCTGAATCGCCACCACAGTAGCGGGCGCTCCGGGCACCGTTGCCTGCTGGCTGTCAGCGGTTCCGCCACCCCCGCGATCTGGCGCAGGACCAGACTCCCGTTCTGCAGGGTGACCAACGGGACTTGAGCGCAAGCGACTGAATCCCTACAAATCACACTCGTCTAAAGGCTCTCAAGTTGAACAGCAGGTGGCCAACACCCGGGTTTGACGCTAGGTTTGCGGATTCATTTTTAGGCTGCACTCATCTCTTTTACGCTCGTTCGTTCCATGAACAGAACACTGGGGAACTTCTCCCAGGCTTAGCACTCCAACGACCCGACTGCTAACATTCGGACCCATGAACCAGATGACCGCCAGCACTGCCCTGATTCCCAACAGCCTGCCGATTCCGAGCGCGATAGGTTCGCTCGAAGCCTACGTCGGTGCGGTCCACCAGATTCCGGTCCTCTCCGTCGAAGACGAGCAGGCGCTTGCCCGCCGTTTCAACGAGCAGAACGATCTTGATGCCGCTCGCGAGCTGGTGCTGTCGCACCTGCGCTTCGTCGTGCATGTCGCCCGCGGCTACAACGGCTACGGTCTGCAGCTGGCCGACCTGATCCAGGAAGGCAACATCGGCCTGATGAAGGCCGTCAAGCGTTTCGATCCCGACGTCGGCGTGCGTCTGGTGTCGTTCGCCGTGCACTGGATCCGGGCCGAGATGCACGAGTTCATCATCAAGAACTGGCGCATCGTAAAAGTCGCGACCACCAAGGCGCAGCGCAAGCTGTTCTTCAACCTGCGTCGCAGCAAGAAGCGGTTGGGCTGGCTCAACGCCGAGGAAGTCCGCGCAGTCGCCAAGGATCTCAATGTCTCCGAGCGCGAAGTGCTGGAAATGGAATCGCGCCTGTCCGGCCGCGATATTGGTTTCGACGCACCCGATGACGCCGATGAAGACCACGGCCCTCCGGCGCCGGTGGCGTATCTGATGGC
>JANOXT010000199.1:0-2819 GCA_031418555.1 Lysobacterales bacterium
ACATCGCGCAGGACGCTTTTCTCAGCGCGTGGCAGCATTTGAAACGGCTGCAGAACCCGTCCAGCTTTCTGCCGTGGCTGCGGCAGATCACCCGCAACCTCGCCCGCGACCATCTGCGCGCAAGCCGCCACCGGCCGCTCAGCGGCGAAGGCGCGGAGATCGCGATCGAACTCGCCGCCGACCCGTCGCCGACGCCGATGCAGCAATTGGTGGAAGACGAACGCGAGCACGCTGTGACCGAATTGATGTCGGCGCTGCCCGAAGACAGCCGCGAGGTGCTGCTGCTGTTCTATCGCGAAGGTCAGAGTTCGCAGCAGGTTGCGCTGCTGTTGGGCATGTCCGACGCGGCGGTGCGCAAGCGGCTGTCGCGCGCGCGCACGAGCCTGCGCGAAGATCTGCTCGCCCGCTTCGGCGAATTCGCTGCGGACAGCGCACCGGGCGCGGCGTTCACCGGCATCCTCGCCACCGCGCTGAGCATCGCCAGCCCGCCGGCCGCCGCGAAAAGTATGTTCGCCATCGCCCCCGCTGCGGGTACCAAGACGCTGACCAAGATCGTGCTCGGCGCAGCCGGCAGCATCGGTATCGGTTTGGCCGGCGCGTTCGCCGGCATCTGGCTGGGGTTGCGCAAACAGCTCAAGGGCGTGATCGACGAACAGGAACGGCGCGGTCTGATCCGGCGCGCGACCATCAACGGCATTGCGTCGATATGCTTCATGGTCTGCGCGGTTCTGCTGGCGCAGTTCGACGATGGCTGGATGTTGCCGATGACGGCGATGCTGGCCTATATGGCCACGATCTTTTATCAGAACATGGTGATGCTGCCGCGCGTACTGGCGAGGCGCCACGCCATGGAAGCCCAGCGCAATGCGGTGTTGGCGACGAAGATGCGCCGCCGCGAACGCATCCAGTGCTGGCTGGGCGCGGCAATCGGCCTGATCTGCGGATTCGGCGGCATGATCGTCGGCCTGATCGGCTCGGGCAGACTCTGAGACGCGCGAGACCAACGGCATCGCAGCGGCTGCGAACGGGTGCGGTTATCCTGCGCGCATGCTCGCTCGCCTCGCCCGCGCCATCTCGATTCTCGGCCATCCGCTGCTGGTGCTGCCTGCTGCGCTGATATTGCCGGCCGCGCTGGAAGGCGATGATTCCGCCACATTGCGATCGATCCTGCTGGGTTTCGCGCTCTTCGCCGCGCTGGTGATGAGCGGGTCGTGGTGGCAGGTGCGCCGGGGACGCTGGGCGCATATCGATGCCAGCGAGCCGTCGGAACGATATGCCTTGAACCGCACGTTGCTGGTGGCGATCGCGATCGGTGCGCTGTTGGCATGGCTGCGGCTGCCCACCGCGGATCTGGCTGTGGCGCTTGCGCTGTCGGCCGGCATCGTCGCCGTGGCGATGCTCTGCACGCAGTGGTGCAAGCTCTCGCTGCATGTCGCATTCGCGGTCTATGCAGCCGGTCTGCTGTGGTCGCTGGGCGTTTCTGCGGTCGGTGCGGGCCTTGCGTTCGCCGGCGTCGTCGCATGGTCGCGTCTGCGGCTGTCGCGGCATCGGCCGCGCGACCTTGTCACCGGCGCCGGCGCCGGAGGAATCGCCGCGATCTTCGACTGGGCGGCGTTGCACTGGCTGCAGGCATCGTCATGAAAACCAGCGCAGAGGACGATATCGACGTCGATATCAACCAGCCGCTGCGGCTGTTCCACACTGCGGAACACGCCTGCGGCTACTGGCCGGAACGTGAGGCGCGCGATCTGGTGTTCGATCCCGGCGATCCGCGGCTGGCGCAGACCTATCCGATGGCCCTGAACTGGGGGTTCCGCCGCTCCGGCAATCTCATTTACCGGCCGCACTGCCGCGGCTGCCATGCCTGTGTCGCGGTGCGGGTCCCGGTGGCGGAATTCCGCCCCGACCGCAGCCAGCGCCGATGTCTGGCCCGCAATGCGGACCTCGAAGCGCGGGTGCTGCCGGCGGAACGCAGCGACGAGCACTTCGCGCTGTACGAACGCTATCTGGCGGCGCGCCATCCCGGCGGCGGCATGGACGGCCACGGCCCCGCCGAGTTCGACCAGTTTCTGGTCAGCGCCTGGGGCCAGGGGCGCTTTCTGGAACTGCGCACGCGGCAGGCCCACGGTACGGGCACGCTGTTGGCGGTGGCGGTGACCGATGTGGTCGCCGATGCGATGTCCGCGGTGTACACCTTCTACGACCCCGACGCGGCAGATCGCGGCCTGGGCACGTTCGCGATCCTGCAGCAGATCGCTTGGGCGCAGCGCGAAAGCAAACGTCACCTGTATCTTGGATACTGGATCGACGGCCATCGCAAGATGGCCTACAAACGCCGCTACCGGCCGCTTGAATCCTTCGACGGCCACGGCTGGTCGCGCATGTCTGGAGATCCCGCAACATGAACTTTCATCCGCATCCGCGTTTCCGCATCGTGCTGCTCGCCGCTATCGCAGTGCTGCTGTGCGCCGGCTGTCTGCGCATCCGCGTGCACGGCGACCCGGAAGCCGCACTGGCGAACGCAGCGCAGCGCGTGGAGGACGCGATCGCCGCATCGCTGCCGCTGCGAGTCGCGACCTACAACACCTCGCTGTACGACGAAAGCGACGGCGGCCTGATCCGCAGACTCGAAGCTGGCGATCCCGCTGCGCGCAATATCGCAGCAGTGCTGCAACGCGTACGCCCGGACGTGGTGCTGCTCAACGAATTCGTCTACGACGCCGCAGGCCGCGCTGCGGACCTGTTCCAGCGCGATTATCTAGGCGTGGCGCAAAGTGCGGATCGGCAGGCGCTGCGCTACCCATATCGCTATCTCGCGC
>JANOXT010000200.1:0-11669 GCA_031418555.1 Lysobacterales bacterium
TTCCGGGCGCGTGGTCGCGACCACCAGCGAACCGCTGCCGTCGGTGAGCGGATACGCGATCGACCACAAAAAGCCGTCTACTTCCTCGCTCACCACTTCCAAATCCGAGATCGCGGTCTTCAGCACCGGGTCCCAATTCACGAGTCTCTGGCCGCGATAGATCAGCTTTTCTTCGTACAGTTTGACGAACGCTTCAAGCACCGCGTCCGATGCGCCGCTGTCCATCGTGAACACGCTTCGCGACCAGTCGCCGGAGGTGCCGAGGCGGCGCATCTGGCGTTCAATGATGCCGCCGGACTGGGCCTTCCATTCCCACACTTTGTCGATGAATGCATCGCGCCCCAGCGAATCGCGGGTCTCGCCGGTACCGGCGATCTGCAGGTTGCGCGAGACCACCATTTCGGTGGCGATGCCGGCGTGGTCGGTGCCCATCTGCCACAGGGTTTTGTAGCCGCGCATCCGGTGGTAGCGGATCAGCGCGTCCTGCAGGGTGTGCTGGAAGGCGTGGCCCATATGCAGGGTGCCGGTGACGTTGGGCGGCGGCAGCAGGATGCTGTACGCGGGGCCATCGCCCTGCGGTTTGAAGACGCCGCTCGCTTCCCATTCGGCGTAGAGGCGGGATTCGAAATCTTTGGGTTCGTAGCCGGAGGCGAGGGCGGTCATTGTGTTCTGGAAGTCGGAATGGGGGATGGGGAATCGTTCGTGCAGCGGCAATTGAACCCCTCTCCCGCGTGCGGGGGAGGGGCAGGTGTGAGGGTGCGACAGGGCTCCCTCACCCGGCGCTTCGCGCCACCCTCTCCCGCAGGCGGGAGAGGGGAACTACATATCGTATTTCTTCACGTCCAATCCGCGCGCCTGGTACTGCTTCCAGCGCTCGCGCAGCGGGCCGCGTGCGCTGTCGTCGGCGGGCACCACTTCCAGCACGCGCTCGAAGTCGCCTTGCACCGGCGCGTCGCGCAGGTTGATGACCAGAGGCCGCAGCGCGATGTCGCTGTCGGGGGTGACGATCAGCACCGGGGTGAGATCGTCTTCGTCGTCGCTGCCGGCGATCTGGTGGGGAATGAACGCGTTTTCGTCGAACGCCCACAGCAGGTCGTCCAGCGCTTCGGCCTGTTCGGCGTCGCGGGCCAGCACCAGCGTCCACAGGTTCGCTTCGTAGGCCTTGCGCGCGAGTTCGCACACCAGGCGCAGCGGTTCCTCGCGGAAGCGGGGTTTCTGGATCAGATAGAAGTCGGCGCGTGGCACCGTCAGCCCTGCACGCGATCCATCAACCACTGCGACAACAATCCCACCGGGCGGCCGGTGGCCATGCCCAGTTTGCCGTCGTCGTTGGAGACGCCGGCGATGTCCAGATGGGCCCAGCGCTGGTCTTCGGTGAAGCGCGCGAGGAAGCAGCCGGCGGTGATGGCGCCAGCGTTGCGCCCGCCGATGTTGTAAACGTCGGCGAAGGTGGAGTTGAGCTGGCTCTGGTATTCGTCCCACAGCGGCAGGCGCCACGCGCGGTCGAAGACATGTTCGCCGGCCTGCAGCAATTCGTCGGCCAGATCGTCGTGCTTGCTCATCAGGCCCGTGGCGTATTTGCCCAGCGCGACGACGCAGGCGCCGGTGAGCGTGGCCACGTCCAGCAGCGCCTGCGGCTCGAAGCGCTGCGCGTAGGTCAGGGCGTCGCAGAGAATCAGCCGGCCTTCGGCGTCGGTGTTGCCCACTTCGATGGTTTTGCCGGACATGCTGGTGAGCACGTCGGACGGGCGATAGCTCAGGCCGTCGGGCATGTTCTCGACCGCCGGAACGATCACCACCAGATTGATCGGCAGCTGCATGCCCACCGCGGCGACGAACGTGCCCATGACCGAGGCCGCGCCGCACATGTCGTACTTCATTTCCTCGATGCCGCCGGCGGTTTTCAGATTGATGCCGCCGGTGTCGAAGGTGATGCCCTTGCCGACCAGGACGTAGGGTTTTGCGTCGCCACCGTTGTTCCACTTCAGCACGATGAGCTTCGGCGGATTGGCCGAGCCCAGCGATACCGCCAGCAGCGAGCCCATGCCCAGCGCCTGCATCTGGTCGCGGTCCAGCACGTCGCAGCTGGCCTGGTCGAACTTTCCGGCGAAGGTCTGCGCCTGTTCAGCGAGATAGGCCGGGTTGCAGATATTGGGCGGCAGATTGCCCAGTTCGCGGGCGAAAGCGACGCCAGCGGCGACGGCTTTGCCCTGCGACAGCGCGACGGCATCGCTGCCGCCGACCGCGATGGAGGTGAGCTTGCTCTCGCCTTTGGCCTTGTTCTTTTCGCCAAGCGTGGCGCTGTAGCGATAGGCGGCATAGCCGAAGGCGATGACGGCCTGGCGGATGTTCCAGGCGGCGTCGCGGCCCAGGGTCTGGGCTTCGCTGATCGTGAACGTGGCGCTGGCGGCTGCGCCGTCCTTCAGCGCGCGCGCGGCGTCGCCGGCGGCCTTGATGTACTGCGGCACGCCGAACTTGGCGGCATCGCCCAGACCGATCACAAGCACCCGCGTCGCGGTGATGCCGGGCAGGTCGTGAAGCAGCGCGGTTTTGCCGGTTTTGCCCGATACGTCGCCGCGTTCGATCAGCGCCGCAATGCGGCCGCCGCTGGCGGCGTCCAGCGCTTGGCCGGTGGCGGTGAGGGTCTTGTCCGCATAGGCGCCGACGACGATGCAGTCGCTGACGAGGGTGGCGGCATCGGCGGCAGCGCCGGTGTGGAGGGTGAATGCGAGGGCCATCGATCGGGTTCCGTGAAGACGGTGGGTAAGAGGAGGCTGGGCGAAGCGGAATGCGCGAGGTGTGGGCAGGCGCCTGAACCGCCCTGGATGGCGCTGTTCAGGCGGCGTGCCTTTCCGATCGCGTCATTCCGTACAATTCCCGGGCGTTGGCGACCACGCGGGGCCGCAGCCCCGGCACAGCAGTCGAATACAGCCGCGCAGTTTAAAGCAAAGCCCCCGCCGGATGCCCGGCTTCCGGATGATGACGCCCCCGATGCTGAAGCTGGACCGCTACCTCATCCGCGAGTTCATGCACAGCACTTTCGCCGTGCTGGCGGTGGTGCTGATCGTGCTGCTGGGCGGTGCGTTCGCGGATGTCCTGGGCGATGTGGCGCGCGGCAAGGTGCCTGCGGGCATGCTGCTGGCCCAGCTGGGGCTGGTGTTTCTGAAATGGCTGCCGATGATTTTGCCGCTGGCGGTGATGCTGGGGCTGATGCTGGCCATGGGCCGGCTGTACCGCGATGCCGAAATGCCGGTGCTGGTGTCGATCGGCGTCGGTCCGAAGCGTTTTCTGCGTCCGCTGGCCTGGATGGCCCTGCCGATCGTGGCCGGCGTGGGCCTGTGCTCGCTGTGGCTGGGCCCGTGGGCCGACCGGATGTCGCAGCGGATGATCGACGAGGCCGGCCGCAATCTGCTGATCGCAGGCATGGAGCCTGGCCGCTTCACCGAACTTCCGGGCGGCGGCGGTGTGATCTACGTCGGCGGCATGTCCAGCGACAACCGGCAGATGCAGCGGGTGTTCGTGTATCGGCAGAAGAAAGACCGTTTCGACGTGACCACATCGCAGACCGGCACGCTGTCGGTGCAGAACGAGCGCGACCGCTACCTTCGCCTGGAGCAGGGCTTCGAGGTGGAGGGCCCGATGGGCGCCGGCCGCGATTTCAGGCTGATGCGCTACGCCGCCAACGAAGTGCGTCTGCCCGAAGAAATTTCGCAGCAGCGCAAGGCCGATGCGGTGGAACTGCAGCCGACCACCGCGCTGTTTCGCGACCCGCGCCCGCAGGCCAAGGCGCAGCTGCATTACCGGATCGCACCGCCGCTGCTGACGCTGGCGTTCGCGCTGCTGGCGGTGCCGCTGTCGCGCAGCGCGCCGCGGCAGGCCCGTTACGGCAACCTTGCGGTGGGCTTTCTCATCTATCTTTTCAGCATGTTCCTGATGCTGCTGGGCACGCAGTGGCTGGACGACGGCAAGCTGCCGGCGATGCTGGGGCTGTGGTGGCTGTTGCTGCCGCTGCTGGCCGTGGCGGTCTGGATGTATGCACGCGACGGTGCGATCAGGCGCCCGCGCTTCAAGGCCGCGGGTTGATGCCGGCATGATGCCTTTTCCGAAAATCCACGATCTTTACATCGGCCGGGTGGTGCTGGGCTCGGTGCTGCTGACCTGGGCGATCCTGATCGGTCTGGACGCCACCATCAGCGGGATGCTCAATGAAATGAGCGACGTGGGCACCGGCAATTACGATTTTATGGCCGCGCTGACCAATGTGGCCTACAGCCTGCCGCGGCGGGCCTACGTGCTGTTTCCCACCTCCGCGGTCATCGGTGCGCTGCTGGGCCTGGGTCAGCTGGCCGCCAGTTCGGAACTGACCGTATTGCGCGCGCTGGGTCTGTCGCGCCGTCGGATCAGCCTGTCGGTGGGGCTGTCGCTGGTGGTGCTTACCGCGTTGATGGTGGCCGGCGGCGAAACCGTCGCGCCGTGGGCGCAGCGCCGCGCCGATACTCTCAAGGCTGCGGCGAAGTCCAAGGACGTGATCGTTGCTCAGTACTCCGGCCTGTGGGCGCGCGAAGGCGACGTGTTCCTCAATGCCCAGACCGGGCAGGAGCGCAGCGAAAACGGCCGGCAGTGGCTGCAGCTCAGCGATGTGCGCCTGTTCGAACTGGGCAAGGATGGGCGTCTGGCCTCCATTACCCACGCCAGCACCGCGGAACATCGCGAAGGCGAATGGATTTTGCGCAACGTCGAGCGCACCCGGTTCGAGCCCAAAGCCGCCGTCCGCACCACTGCAGCGGAAGAGCACTGGGCGTCGCATCTGGATATCGCAGCGCTTGCCGCCAGCGCCCGCGACATCTGGCGCCCGCGCTATCTGACCGCCAGCCAGTTGAAAGACGGTATCGAATACCGCGAGCGCAACGGTCTGGACTCCGGAGAATTCCAGGAACATTACTGGGGGCGCTGGTTCTACCCGGTCAACGTGCTGGTGCTGTGCCTGCTTGCCATCCCGTTCGCGTTCGGTTCGCTGCGCAGCGGCGGTCTTGGCAAACGCCTGTTTCTGGGCATCGTGTTCTCGCTCGGCTTCTGGTTGGTGCAGACCCAGTTCGTGCGCCTCGCCGGCGTGTTCAAGTTCGATTACCGCATCGCCTACATGATTCCCGCGCTGGTGATGGTGGGTTTATCGATCTGGTTGTTCAAACGCAGGTCGGGCTGATCGCCTGCATCGTTCGGTAAAGCGCGCTTCAGCCCGCCGCGCACCGTTTCGGTAGAGTGGGCTTCAGCCCGCTGTCGCCCCGACGCGGTTGCAGAGCTGGGCGCAGCTTCGCTTTGCAACCATCAGCGGACTGAAGTCCGCTCTACCGGGCCCGGGATCGCTTCTCGATCCGTACCATCCGCGTTCCGCTGACCCGGTCGTGCCAGGTCAGCTTGCCGCGATCGAACCATGCCCACCAGAAGCCCAGACCGCCGAGCAGCAGCGACAGTGTGCCAGTAACGTAACGCACGACGAGTTGCTTTCGTGTCGGCGCAGTGTCGGCAGTGCCGACTACGCGCAGCCGCCACGGCCGCATGCCAAGCGTTTGACCGCCGCGCGACCAGCTGAAGACGGCATAGATGCCGGTTACCAGCCAGCAGCAGACCCACAGCAACACCCCCAGCACACTGCCGGTTTTCAGGAGATCGCGTTCACCGTGGCCGGCAAGGTAGTAGCCAAGATTGAACAGCGCCGACAGCAGCATCCACAGCGCGAGCACCGGCCAGAGGTCGTAGGACATCGCCAGCAGACGGCGGAGGATCAGGGGGTCGGGCTTGGCGGGAGCGGGTGTTTCGATGGAGATGTCGGTCATCGCGACAGGATAAAACGGATTTGTAGGAGCGACGGAAGTCGCGACGCTCTTCGGAGAGACTTGCCTTCACCGGTCGCGACTCGCGTCGCTCCTACAGAAGCCAGCCACCCGCGCTACCCTGTCCGCATGCCCGCCGCGTCCCCATCCGAACGTCGACAACAGGCCGTTGCGCTGCCGCCGCTGCGCGCTGCCGATGACGCGGCGATCCACGCCTTCATCGAGACGATCTGGGCCGAGAACGGGCTCGCCAAACAGACCCTTGCGAGCTATCGCCGCGATCTGGAAGGCTTCGCGCGCTGGCGCGACGGGGCCGGCGGCGGCCTGATCGGGGCCGACCGCGCTGCGCTGTTCGACTATCTCGCATGGCGGACCCGCAGCGCGTACTCGCCGCGCAGCAACGCGCGGCTGCTGTCGACGCTGCGCGCGTTCTTCGCCCTGCAGGTGCGGCGCGGCGTGCGTGCGGAGGATCCAAGCGCCTTGCTGGATCCTCCAACGCTGCCGCGGTTGCTGCCCAAAGCGCTGAGTGAGCGCGATATCGAGGCCTTGCTGGCGGCGCCGGATGTCAGCGAAGCGCTGGGGCTGCGCGACCGCGCGATGCTGGAACTGATGTACGCCGCCGGGCTGCGGGTGAGCGAGCTGGTCGGGCTGCCGGCGACGATGGTCAATCTGCGCCAGGGCGTGCTGCGGGTCACCGGCAAGGGCGGCAAGGAGCGGCTGGTGCCGCTGGGCGAGGAGGCCCAGCACTGGCTGAGCCGCTATCTGACCGGGCCGCGCCCGACGCTGGCCGGCAAACGGTCGCCTGCGGCGCTGTTTCTCGATCCGGGCGGCGAACCGCTGAGCCGCCAGCAGTTCTGGGTGCTGGTGAAGCGCTACGCCGCCGCGGCGGGAATCGACCCCCGCAAGATCAGTCCGCACGGCCTGCGCCACAGCTTCGCCACGCATCTGTTGAACCACGGCGCGGATCTGCGCGCGCTGCAGATGCTGCTGGGCCACGCCAGCCTGTCGACGACCCAGATCTACACGCTGGTCGCGCGCGAGCAGCTGAAGCGGCTGCACGCCCAACACCATCCGCGCGGCTGATCCGGTGGCCTGTATGTGCAGGCATTGCCGTCACAGCGGCAGTCCCCGCCGTCGCCGCGAAAAGCGCTGCCGCGACGATCCGGCCCGCATGCGACAATCGGCCGAACTTCGTCGCGCCGGAACGGTCACACCCGTCGCGCCTCGCCTCCATCCGATGGAACTTCCCTGCATGAAACTTCCGGTGTTTGTCCTGTTCTGCGCCCTGAGCGTCTCCGCCTGCGCGCAATCCACGCCTGCCACTGCCGACAAGGCCGTCGACCCCGCCGGAAAGCCCGCGGATCCCAAGGCCACGGTGCCCGCTGTCGCCAAACGCTCCGATGCGTCCAAAGAAACCATGGTCCGCGCCGCGCTGAAGGCGCTCAATCCGGAGATCGAAGCGGATTGGGTGGGCCCCGCGCCGATGCCGGGTTTCCAGGAGGCGATCGTCGCCGGTCAGGTGCTGTATTTCAGCGACGACGGCCGCTACATGATGCAGGGTTCGCTGTTCGACATGCAGACCAAAAAAGATCTCAGCCAGGTCGGGATCAGCGAACTGCGCCGCGAGCAGCTGCAAAAGGTACCGCCCAGCGACCGCATCGTGTTTGCGCCGGTGGGCAAGCCCAAGCACACGGTTTCGGTGTTCACCGATATCGAATGCGGCTTCTGCCGGAAGCTGCATTCGGAAATCGCCCAATACAACAAACTCGGCATCGCGGTGGAATATCTCGCATTCCCGCGCGCGGGCCTGCAGTCCCCCGACGCGTTGGCGATGGAATCGATCTGGTGCTCCGACGACCGTCGCAAGGCGTTGACCGACGCCAAGAACGGCCGTCCGGTCGCGCCCAAGCGCTGCACCAATCCGGTCACCGCGCAGTACAAGCTGGGCCAGCGCATCGGGCTGCAGGGCACGCCGATGATCATCAACAGCGACGGCGTGGCCCTGCCGGGCTATCTGCCGCCGGACAAGCTGCTGGAAGCGCTGGACAAGCTCGCCCTCGAATCCAAAGCCAAGCCTGCAACCGCTGCCGGCGGCCGTTGATCTTTACGGGGCGGGGGTGTTCCCGCCCTTGGCCGGTCTGGAACGGCTTTCGCCGCCATAACGGGCAGTGCGGCATCCGGTACAATCGGCGGCCCGTTTCAAGCTTTGGCCGGACATGATCGTCCTCGAGGGCCTGCCGGCCTTATCGCCGTTTCGCCGCGACCGTCTCGAAACCCGTCTGCAGACCATCGCCCCCGCGCTTCGCGTCGCCGGTGCCTGGTTCACGTACTGGGTCCAACCGCAGACGGGGCTCAGCCCCGATCCCGTCACCCTGCAGCGCATCCTCGAAGCGCACATCGCGCGTGAGCCTCTGGCCGCCGGTGCGGTGTCGCGGTTCGTCGCCCCGCGGCTGGGCACCATCTCGCCGTGGGCCAGCAAGGCCGGCGAACTGCTGCGCGGCGCCGGTCAGCCGGTGAAGCGCGTGGAACGCGGCACCCGTATCGATCTGACCGGCTTTCCCGAAGACGCGGCCACCCGCGCCGCCGTCGCCAAAGCCCTGCACGATCCGATGACTCAGTCGCTGCTGGCCGATCCTGCCGAGGCCTCGGCGCTGTTCGCCACGCCGGCGCGCGGCGCGCTTGAAATCATCCCGCTGGCCGACCTTGAGCGCGCCAATGTCCGCCTTGGGCTGGCGCTGGCCGATGATGAAATCGACTATCTGCGCGCGCGCTATGCCGAACTCGGCCGCGATCCGCACGACGTCGAACTGATGATGTTCGCGCAGGCCAACTCCGAGCACTGCCGCCACAAGATTTTCAACGCAAGCTGGACCATCGACGGCCGCGAGCAGCTGTTGAACGGAGGCCCGAAGTCGCTGTTCAAGATGATCAAGCACACCCACGCGCAGACCCCGCAGCACACGCTGTCGGCGTACAGCGACAACGCCGCGGTGGTGGAAGGCTATGCCGCCAGGCGTTTCCGCCCCGATCCGGCAACGGGTGAATATCGCGCCGAAGCCGAAACGCCCAGCGCGTTCTGCATCAAGGTCGAAACCCACAACCATCCGACTGCGATCTCGCCGTTCCCCGGCGCGTCCACCGGCAATGGCGGCGAAATCCGCGATGAAGGCGCAACCGGCCGCGGCGGCAAACCCAAGGCCGGGCTGTGCGGTTTCAGCGTCTCGCATCTGCGTATTCCGACGTTGCCGCAGCCGTGGGAGCATGCCGATCAAGGCGGCGATCGCACCCTGAATCCGCGGATGGCGCCGGCGCTGGAGATCATGCTGGACGGACCGCTGGGCGCGGCGGCGTTCAACAACGAGTTCGGCCGTCCGAACCTCACCGGCTATTTCCGCAGTTTTGAAATCCGCGACGCCGACGGTCTGGTCCGCGCCTACGACAAACCGATCATGCTCGCCGGCGGTCTTGGCGCGATCGACCGGCCGATGGTGGCGAAAATCAAACTGGTCGCGGGCGATGCAGTGATCGTACTCGGCGGCCCGGCGATGTTGATCGGCCTCGGCGGCGGCGCCGCCAGTTCGGTCGCGTCCGGCGACAGCGCCGAAGACCTCGACTTCGCCAGCGTGCAGCGCGACAACCCGGAAATGGAGCGCCGCTGTCAGGAAGTGATCGACCGCTGCGTCGCCCTGGGCGAACGCAACCCGATCCGGTGGTTCCACGATGTCGGCGCCGGTGGCCTGTCGAACGCGATCCCCGAACTGCTGCACGATTCCGGCGTGGGCGGCGTGATCGATTTGTCGAAAGTGCCGACCGACGATCCGTCGCTGTCGCCGATGCAACTGTGGTGCAACGAATCGCAGGAACGCTATGTGCTGGGCGTCGCACAGGAGCGTCTGGCCCAATTCGCCGCGCTGTGCGAACGCGAGCGCTGCCCGTTCGCGGCGGTGGGCGTGGCGACGGCGGAGGAGCGACTTGTCGTGGGTTATTTCACCTCTCCCCCCGGGAGAGGTCGGCGCGAAGCGCCGGGGGAGGGTACGGAGAACGCTGATATTTCTGCTGCGACGAACCCTCATCCGGTCCAGCGTTTGTCAACGCTGAACTACCTTCTCCCGGAGGAAGAAGAAAATAGCCCTCCCGCCATCGACCTGCCCATGGACGTCCTCTTCGGCAAAGCGCCGAAGATGCATCGCGACACCCAGCGACCGTCGGCCAGCCCATGGCCCGCGCTCGACGGCAAGGACATCGATCTACACGAAGCCGGGCTGCGCGTGCTGGCGCATCCCACCGTCGCCGCGAAAAATTTCCTGATCACCATCGGCGACCGCAGCGTCGGCGGCCTCACCGCGCGCGATCAGATGGTCGGGCCGTGGCAGATGCCGGTGGCCGACTGCGCGATCACGCTGGCCGGTTTCGATACGTACGCAGGCGAAGCGATGGCGATCGGCGAGAGAACGCCCATCGCCTTGATCGACACTGCGGCCGCCGCGCGCATGGCGGTGGGCGAGGCGATCACCAATCTGCTGGCCGCGCCGGTGCAATCGCTGCAGCAGATCAAACTCTCCGCGAACTGGATGGCCGCCGCCGGCCACCCCGGCGAAGACGCGCGCCTGTTCGATGCGGTGAAGGCGGTGGGCATGACCCTGTGCCCGGCGCTGGAGATCAGTATCCCGGTCGGCAAGGATTCGCTGTCGATGCAGGCGCAGTGGGCGCAGGTCAACGCAAACGGCGATGTGCAACAACACAAGTCGGTGTCGCCGGTGTCGCTGGTCGTCACCGCGTTCGCGGCGGTGGAAGACGCGCGCGCGCAGCTCACCCCGCTGCTCTCGCGCGACGGCGACACCGAGCTGTGGCTGATCGGTCTGGGCGCCGGACGCAAACGTCTGGGCGGTTCGATCCTGGCGCAGGTCTACGGCGGTTTCGGCGGACGCCACGGCGACGACAGCGTGCCGGACCTCGACGATCCGGAGCGCCTGCGCGGCCTGTTCGAGCTGATGCGCGATGCGCGCGAGCGCGGCCTGGTGCGCGCCTATCACGACCGCTCCGACGGCGGCGCGTTCGCGGCGATGTGCGAGATGGCGTTCTGTTCGCATCTGGGCCTCGACATCAGCCTGGACGACTGGGGCAACGATCCACTGCGCACGCTGTTTTGCGAAGAATTGGGGGCGATCGTGCAGATCGCGACCGAGGACCGCGCCGAGTTCGCCGATCTGGTCTCGCAGCATGGCTTGATCGAATGCGCGCAGCGCATCGCGCGGCCCAGCACCGCGCCGGCGGTGCGCGTGCATCGTGAAGGCGAGGTGTTGGCCGAATGGCGCTGGGATGCGCTGTTCGACGCCTGGTGGTCGGTCAGCCACGCGATGCAGCGGCTGCGCGACAACCCCGAATGCGCCGATGAAGAACGCGACGCCGTGCGCCGCTTCGAGGCGTCTGCGCTGCGGCCGAAGCTCGGCTTCGATGCGGCCGAGGACATCGCCGCGCCGTATATCTCGACGGGCGTACGCCCGCGTGTGGCGATCCTGCGCGAACAGGGCGTCAACGGCCAGATCGAAATGGCGTCCGCATTCGACCGCGCCGGTTTTGCGGCCATCGATGTGCACATGAGCGATCTGATCGCCGGCCGCGTCGCGCTGGATACCTTCGCCGGCTTCGTCGCCTGCGGCGGTTTCAGCTACGGCGATGTGCTCGGCGCCGGCCGCGGCTGGGCGACATCGATCCTCGAGCGCAGCGCACTGCGCGACGCGTTCGCCGCATTCTTCGCGCGCCCCGACACGTTTTCGCTCGGCGTGTGCAACGGCTGCCAGATGCTGTCGCAGCTCAAGGCGATCGTTCCCGGCGCCG